>JAJXXM010000407.1 GCA_021781095.1 bacterium | reverse complement strand
TTTTAGAGCGGGACGACGTAGCAAAAAGTCGTGCCGGTTAGACCTGCACGACTTCGGTGATCTCCGGGACTTCGGCGGTGACGATCGCTTCGATCGCTCCCTTGAGCGTCAGGTGCGATGCCGGGCAGCCTCCGCAGGCCCCGAGCATTTGGACGAACGCAACCGAGCCCTCGATGCGAACCAGCCAGACCTCGCCGCCATCGGCGGCGATCCCCGGCCGTACTTTGTCGAGCGCTGCATTGACGCGCTCGGCGAGCTCGGTTGTCGTTTCGTTCATAATGCGTTCTTAAACCATTCGCCGTCGCCCGCAAGTTTCGCTAGCGAGCAAGCGTTATTGGCCGTAGCCCTTCATCAGCTCGTGCATGCGCCCGGCCATCGAGAGCGCGCTCTCCCAGGGGCGCTGCCACATATTGCGCCCGAAGATGAGCCCGACGCAGCCCGCTTCCATCGCGGTTTGGGCCTTATGGATCGTCGCCTCGTCGCCCATTTTGCTGCCGCCGGAGACCAGGACGAGGGTCCGCCCTGCGGAGCGCACGACACGGCGTAGCCCCTCCAGATCGTCGAACGCCAGCGCGTTGTAGGGCTTCGGCGATTTGGCGGCCCCTTCGGGCTCCCACTTCGGCTCGTTGAGTTTCACGATATCCGCGCCGATTTCGCAGGCGACGCGGGCCGCATAATCGATCGCATAGAGCGAATCGACGCCACCTTTGCCTTTTACCGCGCTCCCGCGTGGGTAGGACCAGACGATCAGCGGCATACCGTAGCGTTCGCATTCGCGGCGCACTTCGTTGCACTGCGCGATATCGACATCTTGCGACGGGCTGCCGACGTAGAGCGTGTAGCCGACGGCATCGGCGCCGAGGCGAACCGCATCTTCGACGCCCGAGGTCAGCGAAGAGAAGGCCTCGTCGTCGGGGGGGAGATTGGTCTTTCCGTTCACCTTGAGCACCAGCGGCACGCGGCCGGCGTAGTGCCGATGGTATTTCTCCGCAAGCCCGATATGGAGTGCGATTCCCGAGAATCGCCCCTCGACGGCGAGCCGGTAGATCCAATCGGTGTCGAGCGAATCGGGGTTGTCGAAAAAGTCGATCGGGCCGTGCTCGAGACCCTGATCGATCGGCAGGATCATGAGCGTGCCGTTCGCCGGGCCGTGTTCGTACATCAGCCGGTGGAGACGGGCACGTTTGCCCGTGGAGAGGTTCATGTCGTCGAAAGTCGGACGACGAGTCGGTGTAGGCATGGGGCCGGGGCTTCGTCCGGGCGGAGGCTCGCCCCTATGCCGCGCGTCGGAACGAGGAAGGGCGTGGCGGGACCGATAAACGCTCGGTGCGATGTCATCCCCCACAACCGTAGGTTTTATCGGGCTCGGCGCTATGGGCGAGCCGATGGCGCATGCCGTGGTACGCGCCGGTTTTCCGCTCGCGGCATCGGCGCACCGGAACCGCGCGCCGCTCGAACGCCTCGCAGCTCTCGGCGTACGCGCCGTCGCTCATCCCAGCGAAGTCGCGGCGGCGAGCGAAGTCGTTATTCTCTGCGTTCCCGATGCACCGCAGGTAGAAGAAGCGCTCTTCGCCGCACGCGGCGTTGCCGAGGGGATGCGCGAAGGCGGCATCGTCGTCGATATGTCGACGATTTCACCGGTCGCTTCGCGTCGATTCGCGGAACGCCTCGCAGAACGCGGCATCGCCTTTGTCGACGCGCCGGTGAGCGGCGGGCCGATGCGCGCGCAGAGCGGCACGCTGACGATCATGGTCGGTGCGAGCGATGACGATTTCGCACGCGTTCGCCCGGTGCTCGAGGCGATGGGGACCCCGCACCACCTCGGCCCCGTCGGGATGGGCGAAACGGTGAAACTCGTCAACCAAATCGCCATCGGCAGCATTATGATCGCCAACGCCGAGGCGCTGATGTTCGCGCAAAAGGCCGGCGCCGATCTCGACGCGGTGCGCGACGTTCTCAAAAGCGCGACGGCATCGAATTACGTGCTCGAACAGTGGATTCCCAAAACGTGGCTTGGAGCGGGTTTCGACGGAGGGTTCGCTATGGACTTACTACGCAAAGACCTCGCGGCGGCGCTCGACGCGGCGCGATCGATGGGGCACCCCATGCCGCAGGCGGCACTGGCGCATCAACTCTATACCTTGCAATCGGAGACCGACGGCGCGCGCGATTATACGGCGATCGCCAAGCTCTATGGAGCGCGGGAGCGTTGATGATGCAACGCACGTTTACGAAACAGGCCGACTTCGACAAGAAAATACTCGTCGTCGATGACGAATCGGCGATTCTGCAGACCCTACGGTTCAACTTGGAACGAAGCGGCTATCGCGTCGTAACCGCGGGGGACGGGCGTACCGCCGTCTCGCTCGCGCAACGCGAAGAGCCCGATTTAGTGGTGCTCGACATCATGTTACCGGTGCTCGACGGCGTGGAAGCCTGCAAAGAGATTCGCAAGTTTTCGACCGTGCCGATCATCATGCTGACCGCCAAAGATCAAGAGATCGATAAAGTGCTCGCGCTCGAACTCGGTGCCGACGATTACGTGACCAAACCGTTCGCGCTGCACGAGTTCTTGGCCCGGGTGAAGGCGCGGTTGCGCCGCGGCGGCCCGCTCGTGGTCGGCCCCGACGAGACGTTGACGCTCGGCGAGATTACGCTCGATCCTTCGCGGCAGCGCCTGGTGGTTCGCGGCGAGGAAGTCGCGCTCGCGCCGAAAGAGTTCAGCCTTCTGCGCCTGCTGATGGAAAACCACGGCCGGGTGGTGACGCGCCAGACGCTGCTCGATAAGGTGTGGGGGTACGATTTCGACGGCGAGCACCAGACGATCAGCGTGCACGTGCGCTGGCTCCGCGAAAAAATCGAGGTCGATTCCCGTAATCCTCGCCACATCATCACCGTCCGCAGCCGCGGCTATATGTTCCGCGGGTAGAACGCGATGCTCGTCGCCGCGGTCGCTGCGGCGATCGCTCTCGTTCTCGGTGCCGCAGGAGGCTGGTGGCTTCGCGGCGCGCGCGCCGATCGCAGCGAACTCGTCATCCCCCCGGTCGAAGGCATCGAAGTCGAGCGGACGCCGCTCCTGCGCGACCTGCGGCGCATTCTCAATCGCTTGCCGCTCGGAGTCGTGCTCGTGGACGAGCATCTCCGTATCGCCTTTGCGAACCGCTCCTCGGCGCGTACGTTTCGCTTCGATCGCAAAGGTGCGGTCGGCGAGCACATCTTACGCGCGATACCGAACGTCGCGATCGAACGCCGCGCGCTCGACGCGCTGCAAGGCGAGGCCTCGTTCGAAACGTTGCAGCTCGGCGAGCCGGGGCGCTTGCGGACCTTCGCGATCTCGGCGACGCCGCTACCGCCCGACGCGCGCGGACCGCGCGGCGTCGTTCTGGTCGCGATCGATCGCACCGAAGTCGCGCGGCTCGAGCGCGCTCGCACCGAATTTCTCAGTAACGTGTCGCACGAGCTGCGGACGCCGCTCTCATCGATTCGTTTGATGATCGAGACGGTCTTGGAATCGGGGGATGCCGAAGCGAGCGCGCTCTTTCTGCCGCAGGCCCTCGCACAGGTCGACCGGCTCACCGAACTCGTCGCGCGCTTTCTCGAACAAGCGAGCACCGAGTCGGGGCACATTCGGTTGCGGCTGCGCGAGGTCGATCTCGAAACGCTCGCCCGCTCGATCGCGGCGAGTTTCGAGCCGGCGGCGCTGGGGAAAGGCGTCAATCTCGACGTGAAGGCCGCGCGCCCGGTCCGCCTTGAGGCCGATCCCGACCGGCTCGCGCAAGTCTTCGTGAACCTCATCGATAATGCGTTGCGCCACACGCCGAGCGGAGGCGAGATCGCCGTTGAGATCGACGCCGAAGGCTCCGACGCGGTGGTACGCGTTCGCGACACCGGGGACGGGATTCCGTACCGGAGCCTGCCGCATATCTTCGATCGCTTTTACGTCGGCGACCCGTCGCGTGCGCGCGAGGGCGAACACGGAGGCGCCGGCCTGGGGCTGGCAATCGTCAAGGGGATCGTCGAAGCGCACCGAGGGAGCATCGCCGCCGAATCGATGTTGGGGCACGGCGCGACCTTTGTCGTGCGCTTGCCGATACTTCGCATCGCTCGCGAGTAGCCGCCGGTCCCGTTAATGTAGCCATAACGCGGAATTTTGCCCCGCCGTGTCGCATAGAGGCGGGCAGCAGGAGAGTATATGATTCCGACGATGTCGCCGGTCGACGCGCGCGAAGAGCGCGCAGAGAAGTTGATCGTTCAAAATGTAGATGTCTTTTACGGTCAGTTTCACGCCATGAAAAATGCGTCGCTCGGCGTTGCCGAGCATTGCGTCATGGCCTTAATCGGCCCGTCGGGATGCGGGAAATCGACCTTTCTGCGTGCCTTGAATCGCATGCACGATCTCACGCCGGGCGCGCGCGTCGACGGCGCGGTGCTGCTCGACGGCGAAAATATCTACGCCTCCGACGTCGACCCGGTCTCGATCCGGCACCGCATCGGGATGGTCTTCCAGCGCCCCAATCCATTCCCGAAGACCGTCTTCGAAAACGTCGTCTACGGGCCGCGGATTCACGGCGAGAAGCGCCGGGAACACCTCATGGAGATCGCCGAGCGCTCGCTCCGGAGTGCGGCACTCTGGGACGAAGTGAAAGACCGGCTCGATCGGCCGGCATTGCAGCTCTCCGGCGGGCAGCAGCAACGTCTTTGCATCGCCCGCTGCCTGGCGGTCGACCCGGAGGTGATCCTGATGGATGAACCGGCCTCCGCGCTCGACCCGATCGCGACGAGCAAAATCGAGGACCTCATCGAGGATCTCAAGCGGGAGTACACCGTGGTCATCGTCACGCACTCGATGCAGCAGGCCGCCCGCATCAGCGACCACACGACGTTCTTTCTCTCCGGCGAACTCATCGAGACCGGCACGACCTCGGACATCTTTACCAAGCCCAAAGACAAGCGCACCGAGGACTACATTACCGGGCGTTACGGCTAGCGCCCGGCAGGCAACCCGACGCTCGATTTGGTGGTTCTAGCCGCCGAGGGCCGGGTGCGTTAAGGTACCCTTAACGTTGTCGGGCTAGACTCGGAGCCGGACCTCATATACACCAATCACAGGGGATTCTTCATGAAAATGATCCAGCGCTTCGGCGCGGCCCTTGCGATGCTTCTCATGGTGGGCACTTCTTTCGCGTCGGCGGCAACGCAGGACACACCGACAACGAAGAAGATCGTCGCCCAGGAGAGCGCATCCAAGAAGCCCGTCAGCCGCTTTTCGTACAAAGGCTACGTTCGTAGCTATTATTTCACGCGCCAAAATGCAAGTGCGACGCAGAAAGGCCCGAACCAAGCGGCCTGGAACACCGGCATCAGCTTGCACGGCGAGTACAACGCCGGCGGTGGTTTCACGTTGGGAGCGACGTATTTCTACGCCAATCCGCTCAACGGCAACTGCTCGCAAGCGGCGAACTACCAGCCCTCGCCCGGCAACGCATGCATTCCGGCACCGCCGGGAATCGCTGCGGATAACACCCTGCCCGATTTCCAGATGAGCACGCTTTACGAAGCGTACGTCAAGTATCAGGGGCATGGGTTCGGCGCGACGCTCGGCAACCAAGTCTTCAACTCGCCGTGGGCGAACAGCTCGGATTCGCGTTTGAAACCGGTTGCTTTCCAGGGCGGCGACGTCACCTACAAGCTGAACAAAAACTGGAACCTCGAGGGAGCAATCTTCTCGAAGTTCGAGGGACGCGCGCAGTCGGCGTTCGATAACTCGACGCTGCTGACCGGCTATTACGTCGACGCTCCGTCGTTGGGTTCCGAAGGGAACATTTACAACCCCAACGGCAAGAACAACGCGATGACCAATAGCGGCTTCGGCTACGCGAAGGTCGGATACGCTGAGAAAAACCTCGCGGCGAACCTCTATTACTACGGCTTCAACAACATCGCCACGCTCACGTGGTTCGATGCGAAATACAGCATCCCGGACTTCATGGCGAAGTACAAACCGTTCCTCGCCGTGCAAGCGGGAAGCGAACAGGACACCGGGAACGCGTTGATCGGCAAGATTCGTGCGACGGGATACGGCGTTCAAGCCGGCCTTTCGTTGACGAAAAACGTCGATTTCACCGTCGGTTACAACAACGTTCCGGCGAAGAGCGACACCGTCGTTCTCCCGGCCGGCGTCAGCTGTAATTCGGCGCACGCACTCGTGGGTGCGGGCACCTCGGCGGCGACCAGCGTTCCGTATTTGCTCGCCGGAAACGGATTCAACTGCGTGAGCAACGGTGCGGCCGGCACGACGACGCTCTACTACGGTGGTTTCGCATCGCCGTACACGGACTCGTATGCCACCGATCCGTTCTTCACCACCTCGATGACCCAGGGTATGGTCGATCGCCGTACGTACGGTCAGGCGGTGAAATTCGCGTTGTTCTTCAACTCGACGAACAAGCGGTTCCACGCGATTCTCTCGCGCGCGCTCTACAGCGACGGTACTTCGGCGGTCGGCCTCGCGCCGACGCAAGAGACCGACGTCGATGCGTTCTACTACCTCAACAAGGTCGGCAAGGGTGCCTATCACGGCTGGGTCGTTCGCGATCGCTACGGCGAGCGCACGGAGCAGTTCGGCGGCCTTCCGCTCTTCAAGTACAACCGCGCGCAGGTCGAATACGACTTCTAGTCCTCGCTCTGCGGCGATAGGAGGAAGGGGCTCGCGGCAACGCGGCCCCTTCTTTTTTCGTGCGTCGAGGTAGCGCGTTGCCCGGAGCGAATACCAGCCCCCCAGAGATGAAAAATAGCATGCACGCGCTCCGTAAGAGCGCCGCCGGCCCGGGCTTTACGCTCGAAGAGCTTCCCATTCCCTCGATCGGCCCGACCGAGGTACTCATTCGCGTCGAGAAAGCCGGGGTCTGCGGAACCGACGCGCATATCTACCACTGGGATGCGTGGGCGCAGCACCGCATCGTCCCGCCGGTAACGGTCGGTCATGAATTTATGGGACGCGTCGCGGCGGTCGGCGCGGCAGTGCGCGCGGTCGCCGTCGGCGACCGGGTCAGCGCCGAGGGGCATATCGCCGACCTGACATGCTTTCTCTGCCGCATCGGCGACGCGCACATCTGCGAGCGCGTGAAAATTATCGGCGTCGATCGCGACGGCGCGTTCGCCGAATATATCGCCATGCCCGAATATAACGTTTGGCCGCTCGACCCGGCGATTCCCGACGAGTTTGCCGCCGTCTTCGATCCACTCGGCAATGCCGTCCATACCGTCATGGCCGCCGACGTCAGCACCAAGAGCGTCGCCATTACCGGGGTCGGATCGATCGGTTTGATGGCGATACCGGTCGCGCGTGCCGCCGGCGCGGCGAGCGTGTACGCGTTCGACGTCAACCCCGCGAAACTCGAACTCGCGAAGCGTTTGGGCGCCGACGCCGTCTTCGATTCCCGGGGCGGCGGATTGGTCGACGAAATGAAAGCTCGGACCGGAGGGAACGGCGTCGACGTGTTGCTCGAAATGTCGGGTAGCGGTGCGGCGATCGATATGGGACTGCAGATGGTTCGGAACGGCGGCCGAGCGGCGTTGCTCGGCATCCCGTCGGACAGCATCAATATCAACCTTGCCGAACGGATTATCTTTAAAGGACTGACCGTGTTGGGAATCAACGGTCGGCGCATGTTCGAAACGTGGTATCAAACGCAGGCGTTGGTAAAGAGCGGTCGCGTCGATCTTCGCCCGATCATCACCCACGTGCTGCCGTTCGAGCAGTACGACCGCGCATTCGAACTCATGCATAGCGGCGAGGCCGCAAAAATCGTTCTCGATCTGACCGAAGGAATGAAATGAACGTCGCCTTTAACGCCGCGCTTCAGAGCGAACTCGACGCGCTCAAAGCCGCAGGCACCTACAAACACCTCCGACACATCACCTCGCCGATGGCACCGAGCGTCCATATGGAGGAGGCGGGCGATGTCATCGTGCTCTCGTCAAATAATTATCTCGGCCTCTCCGACGAACCATCGGTGATCGCCGCCGGCAAAGAGGGCTTAGATCGCTACGGCGCGGGAACCGCCTCCGTGCGCTTCATCTGCGGTACCTTCGACATCCATCGCCGCTTGGAAGAGCGCATCGCACAGTTCCTTGGAACCGAGGCGGCGCTGACCTACGTGTCGTGCTGGAACGCGAACACCGGGCTTTTTGCCACGATCTGCGGCGAAGGTTCGGCGATTATCTCCGACGAGCTCAATCACGCGTCGATTATCGACGGCGTGCGGTTGGCGAGCAAGGCGAAACGCAGCGTCTATAAGCATGGCGACCTTGCCGACCTTGAGGAAAAATTGCAGGCCGTTCGCGGGTGCGCGCCGATCCTCGTCGTGACCGACGGCGTGTTTTCGATGGAGGGATCGGTCGCGGACCTTCCCGGAATCGTCGCGCTCTGCAAAAAGTACGGCGCCGTTAGCGTCGTCGACGATTCGCATGGAACCGGAGTGATGGGCGCGAGCGGACGTGGGACGATCGAGCACTTTGGGTTGACCGGCGAGATCGACATCATTACGGGGACGCTCGGCAAGGCACTCGGGGGCGCCGCCGGCGGCTTCGTTGCCGGGAGCCGCGCGCTCGTCGACATGCTCATTCAGCGCTCGCGCCCGCAGCTGTTTTCCAACGCGCTGCCGGCGACGGTGGCGTGTAGCGCGCTCGCGGCGATAAATTTTCTCGACGCGCATCCGGAACGCGTGGCCGCGCTCCGCGAAAACGTCGCGTATTTTCGGGCCGGGCTCGAACGAATCGGGTTGAAACCGCTCCCGGGACCGAGCGCGATCGTGCCGATTATCGTCGGCGAGACGGCGTTCGCGATTGCGATGAGCGATAAGCTCTTGAAACGTGGCGTCTTCGTAACCGGCTTCGGCTTTCCGGTCGTTCCCGAGGGGACGGCGCGAATTCGCACGCAGCTCTGCGCCACGCTGACGCGCGAGGAGATGGATCGCGCTCTCGAGGCGTTTGCAACGGTCGCTCAAGAAGCGGGATTGGTGAAAGCATGATTCGCGCAGTATTGCTCGCAGCAGCGCTGGCGAGCCCCACGCCGGCACCGGCGCCGACGCTCTCGCCCGTTCCGGCTGCGTCGCCGACTCCGGCTGCGTCGCCGACTCCGGCTGCGTCGACCGCCCTCGCACCCGCTCCGCACGAGACGATGCAGCCGATCTCGGCATTCATGCAGGTGCCGAAGGGTTGGAGGCTCGACCGGCGCGTACGCGTGCTCTCCGCAGTTACCCTGATTCGCTTTCAGGCGATGAAGCCGTATGGCGGTGGCGCGGAAGCGCTGAACGTGACCGAGGATAACGCACCGACGATCGGGACGCTTGAGGCCGACGCAACCGCTGCGCTGAAACTGCTCAAGGGTTTTGGTTCGAAGTTTCGGCTGATATCGAGCCGTTCGAGTTTCGTCTGCGCGGGCGCACGCCCGGCTTGGCGCCTGCATTACCAGCTCACCATGGCGACATTGCACTTCGATACGGTGCAATATATCGCGCAGGCGCCGCACGGTTCGTACGATGCCGCGACCTACATGCGCCCCGGCGGTTCCGCCGCCGATCCCGAAGCGCTCGCGGCGCTCGGCACCTTCTGTCCGCAAGATTTCGTCGCGCCGCCGGCGGTGCAGGATGTGACGAGCTTGCCGTGGCTGCACGCGCCGCTCCCGGTCGGCTGGACGACGGCGGCCTCGGGGACCGGAATGATGCCGGGGTCGCACGTGCTTGGATCGGCGTCAAAAAAACTTGCCGATGGAACGATGGAATCGTACCTCGTTACGGCAACCTCGATGCAAAGATACGGCGATGTTTCCGGGAAGCCGCTGCCGCTCGCAACGGTGGCGCAAGCGGCGAGTAGCATCATGCTCCACATTTTTCGCAATTCGACACTGGTTTCGTCGACGAAAGTACTCGGCTGCGGTGGAACCGATTCGCAATGGCAGTTCGAACTGCGGACGCCGATGGCGTACGTTATCGAACGGCTCGCTCAGAAACATGGCCAACTGATCGTGATCGTCTACGGTCGCCCCATTAAGATGGCGCAACCCGATCCCGTCGCGCAGGCGGCGCTCGACGCGCTCTGCCCCGCCTCATCGGTGGCATCGCTCCAGGCGCCGTAGGGTGTTGCGAAGGGGTCGCGCGTCGCAGTGCTTGAGCGGCGTGGTGTTGGTCCCGATAACGCGATTGCGGCAGCCTCATTTTGTTTTTTTGAGCGCGGGGGAGAGTATGCTAGGCTCTGCGCTCGTAAATGGATTCAACGCGAATAGCGCTCTCACCGGCGGGGGATTGGCCGGCATTGCATCGGCAGCAGCAAAAGCCGGCGGACCGATTTCTGCGGCGGTAGCGTTGGGTGTTTCGATTGTTTCGGGCCTGCTCGACGCTCAACAACATCCGGGCCAAGGTGGGAGTTGCCCCGCTAATGCCTCGCCGGTATCCGTTGACCAAATCGACCAGTTCTTTTACAACGCCACCGGAATGTCCCCGATGGAATGGGCCTCGACCAGTGGGTTGGATGGAACGGGAGGGACGATTGCATCGTCGGTCGTCATTGTCGGCGGGATTCCACCGGCGAGGCCATCGTAACTTGGAATGGATCGAGTAAACGGGATCGGAATAGCCTTGATGCAAAGCGCGATCAAATGATAAATATACACGCTTTTTCGGATAACGTCATGCTGTACGTGACCGACTGGGCTCTCGTGCTTCTCTTACGCCCAGCCTTGCATGGATACTCTGGGTGTAACGGTGTAATGCGTGTAGGCTTCTTCCTCATTGCAATCGCCGGAATGGTCGGTATACTCGCCTCTCTCTTTTCACACAACCTTGAAAGGGCAAATTTAAGCGTACCGATTGGCGTTATTGGCGGTATGGTTATCCTTGTTGGGCTTTTCCTCCCGAAACCACGGGCATCCTAGTACGCCTCCGGCTGAGAAAATATACTCCCATGCACATTGCGCTTATGAGCGTCGCGCTAAATATAATATCCGAGAATGGCCGGCTTTCGCTTCAGGGGGTGCTCACGCGAGTCTTGGTATCGGGCTTCCCCTCCATCCTTCACTCTTCCGACATTGAGGCGAAACTCTATACGGTGTGGTCGAACGTTGACCAGGCGGTTGACTCGACGCTCGTCGTCATGGAGGGACATCACCACGAAGTCTTACGGACGCAGACCCGAATTCCAAGCGGCGAGGGCGACGTGGTGCAAGTGTCGACGCTACAGAACATCAAGATTGGTTCTCCGTCGGACTTGCTTTTCGTACAAATCGTCGAGGGGAAAGTATTAGCCTATTGTCGGCTGCTTATCACTAACACATCGCGTCTGCCTGCGGGAACCTACGCATAGAAAACCTTGGGTCGGGGGCGCCCGGAAAGTATTCGGCAAAAATGAGAATCCCCCGACGATCGCTCGCCGGGGGATTCTCGTTATGGTTGCGGGGGCGAGATTTGAACTCGCGACCTTCGGGTTATGAGCCCGACGAGCTACCGGACTGCTCCACCCCGCGCCGGAACTCCATGGATTCTAGCATACCGTAGCGAACCCTGTTGCGACCAATGCTGGAGCTCGAACCACAAGAATCGCTCGCCGCGCGCGTCGCGGCACTGCCGAAGATCCACTTGCACTGCCACCTCGAGGGAACGCTTCGCGAGAGCACCTTCCTCGAACTCACGGCGCGCGATGGCCTGCCGACGCGCTACCGTCCGGGGGCGGCGGCCGAGGCAGAAGACCGCTCGCCGCGCGAGCCCGGCAAGGTCTACGCCTTCGTCGATTTCTCCGAGTTTCTGCTGCTTTTCGCCGCGGTCTCGCGGGCGCTCTCGCGCCCCGAGGATTACGAGCGCCTCGCCGAGGAGTTCGCCGCCGATGCGTTGCGGCGCGGGGTCGCCTACGGCGAGCTCTTTATCTCGCCCTCGGTCTGGCGCTTCTTTCACCCGGAGCTCGATCTGCAGGCCTGTATGGCCGCGATCCACGGGGTTTTCGCCCGCGTCGAACGCAGCCATGGCGTCACCTTCCGCAGCATCGTCGACCTCACGCGCAACTTCGGCGCGAGCAGTGCGATGGAGACCGCGCGCTTCGCGGCGTCGGCGACCGAACTCGGGGTGATCGGCATCGGGCTCGGCGGCGACGAGGCGCGCTTCCCGCCCGAACTCTTCGTTGACGCCTTCGCCTACGCGCGCTCCGAAGGGCTCCACGCCGTCGTCCACGCCGGTGAGGCCTCCGGGGCGGCGAGCGTCCGCAGCGCCGTCGAACACCTCCGCGCCGAGCGCATCGGGCACGGCATTCGGGCGCTCGAAGAGCCCGCCGTGCTTGCTCTGCTCCGCGAGCGCGAGATTCCGATCGAAGTCTGTCCCACCTCGAATCGTCGGACCGGCGTGGTCGGCGCCGAGGAAGCGCACCCGCTCCCCGAATTGCTTGCAGCGGGGCTCCGCGTGGTGATCGACGACGACGATCCCGCGCTCTTCGGGGCCCATATCGACGACGAGTACGTAGCGCTCGCTCGGATCGCCGGAGAGCCGGCGCTGCGCGCCTGCATCGCCACGGCAATCGACGTCTCGTTCGCACCGCTCTCGCTGAAGCGTTCGCTCGAAGAACGGCTGCGCTCCACGGAGTAAACCCGGCGGCGTCGAAGGCTACGCGGTATGTCAGGGCACAGTCACTTCGCCGAATCGGTCGAGGAGTATCTCGAAGCGGTCTATCGGCTCGAGCGTGAGGGCGACGGCGTTAGTACCGGCGCGCTCGCTTCATCGTTGGGGGTCGCACCGGCCTCGGTCTCGGGAATGCTCAAAAAACTCGCCAAGGACGGGCTCGTCGAACCGATCTCGCGCGGCACGGTCAAGCTCACGCGCGAGGGCCTCGCCGTCGCCGTTCGCGTCGTTCGCCGCCATCGGCTCGCCGAGTGTTTTCTCGTCGACGTTCTCGGCATTCCGTGGCATGAAGCTCACGCCGATGCGTGCATGCTGGAACACGCCATCTCGGCGCGCGTTGAAGAACGCCTCCAAGCGTTGTTGAAGAATCCGACGCGTTGCCCCCACGGCATGCCGATTCCGCCGAGCGATCTCAGCGATCCGTTGCCGCGCGGCGAGCCGCTCGCGCGTGCCGAAACCGGTATCGCTCTCGCCGTCGTCGGCGTCACCGAAGAGGTCCCGGAGATTTTACGCTATCTCGCCGAACTGGAACTCAAACCCGGGCGGCGTTTGCGTGTGCTCGCTCGCGCGCCGCTCGGCGGCCCGCTGACGATTGCGGGCGAGGGCGGCGAACATGCGATCTCCCTCGAACTCGCGCGGATGCTTTTGGTCGAGCCGGCAGGCGCCGCGGGCTGATGCCGCGCGGTGCCCGCTTCACGCACGCGGTCGTCGTGGCGTGCGTTCTCGTATTTCTCTGGGAGATCGCAACGATGGGTTCCGGAATTCTCTCCGGCAACGTTACCATCGGGCAGATCGACAATGCCGGCGCCTTGGTGCCCGCGTTGGTGCAGCAGGGCGAATGGTGGCGCATCGTTACGAGCGCTTTCCTCCACGCCTCGATCCTGCACATCGGCCTCAATATGTATTCGCTCTGGATTCTCGGGCGCTTCATCGAACCGATTCTCGGGACGCCGCGCACCGCATTCGTCTATACGCTCTCGCTGATCGCCTCGGGGCTCGGCGTCACCTACTTAAGTTTCGGAAATCTCCTGGATCCGACGCTTGGGGCGAGCGGCGCGATCTTCGGCATCTTCGGCGCGCTCTTTGCGATCGGGTTGCGCAACGGCCCGGCGGGGCTCCAGCTCGTTCGCGCAAATCTCGGCATCCTTATCCTCAACCTGGTATTCACGTTCATGTTCCCGGGTATTTCGAAGCAGGCGCATGTCGCGGGCTTGCTGACGGGTTTTCTTGCGACGTTGGCGATCTATCGCCCGTTGCGTCCGGTGCGCGCGCAGGTTACCGACGCGATCACCGGTGAAGCGTTGGAATCCACGCTCGAAGAAGCCGAGCCGCACCAGCACCGGTGAACCCGCCTCCGAGCATCGACGAGATTTTCTCCGTCGGGGGATCGCTCGCGCGCGAACTCGCCGGTTTCGAACCGCGCCCGGGACAGCTCGAGATGGCGCGCGCCGTCGAGGCGGGTTTCGAGAGCGGCTCGCACGTGTTGGTCGAGGCGGGGACCGGCGTTGGGAAATCGTTCGCCTATCTCGTGCCGGCGTTGCGCAGCGGAAAACGCGTCGTCATATCGACCTCGACGATCACGCTCCAACAGCAGCTCTTTCGCAAGGATATACCGATGGTGGCGCGCGCGTTGGGGCTCGACCCGCGCGTCGTGCTTCTGAAGGGGCGCGCCAATTATCTCTGCCGCGAGAAATGGGAGCGCGCGCGCGGCGACCTGGCGCTCTTCGAACGCCCCGAGATGTCGAAGTTGCGGCGGTGGGCGAACGAAACGATCACCGGGGATCGCTCCGACGTGCCGTTCCGGCTCGACGGATTGCTCTGGGAACGCTTCGACGCCGACGGCGACGATTGCATCGGCGAAGCGTGCGCGCATTTCGACGACTGTTTTTACTATCGGCGCCGCCGCGACGCCGAGGCCGCCGATATCATCGTCGTCAATCACGCGATTTTTTTCATCGATGCCATTGCGGGCGGCCTTCTCCCCGCGTACGACTACGCGATCCTCGACGAAGCGCACACGTGCGAAGATATTGCGATGAACGTGCTCACCGCCTCGCTCTCGCGGCGGAGCATCGACCGCACGTTTCGTCGTTTGCGTCGGTATTTCACGTTGCCGAGCTCGCTGACGACACAGGTGGAAGAGCGCTTTCGCGAACTCGGCGATGGGCTTGCCGGAGTCGGCAACGAGCTGCTCCGGCTCGACGAACGCCCGGAGACGGTGGGGGATCTCCACCGCTTGCGCGATGCGCTCTACCATCTCGAAAATTGGATCGCCGATAACGGCGCCTCCGCCCTCACGCGTCCGCCGCGCGGCGATCTCGAGCGCGAGATGCGCATCGCGGGAGCGGTGAAATCGCTGGCGTCGCAGGCGGAGGTCGTCGACCGGCTCCTCGCCGTCGATGAAGATTCGATCCGTTGGGCGGAATCCTCGCCGAGCGGCAGCGACCTTCACTGCACCCCGTTCGATGCCGCACCGATTCTGCGCGATCTGCTCTTCTCGCGGACGCCGTGCCTCCTGACGAGTGCGACGCTCGCGCTCGGCGGCGATTTTAGCTACGTGCGCGCGCGTCTCGGCATCGATAGCGCCGACGAACTCGTCGCCGCATCGCCGTTCGATTACGGGGAGCAGGCGCGGCTCTTCGTCGCACCGCCCGATCTCGAACCCGACGCGCCCGATTTCGTGGTACGCGCCTACGCTTTGCTCGAAGAAGCGCTCGCGTACTCGCGCGGGCGGGCCTTCGTCCTCTGCACCTCCTTTCGACGGGCGAATGAATTCGGCGAGCGGTTACGCGCGAGCGGCCTACACCCGGTCGAGATTCAACGCCCGCGCGGCGGCCTCGATCGTGACGGGCTCCTGCGCTGGTTTGCCGAGACGCCCGGCGCGGTGCTCGTTGGAACGCGCACATTTTGGGAAGGCATCGATATGCCCGGCGAACGACTGAGTTGCGTCGTCATCGATCGCATTCCGTTCGCGCAGCCCGATCATCCGGTGCTCGAAGCGCGCGTGCAAGCACTGCGCGAACGCGGCGAGGACGCCTTCGCGCGGCTGCAGGTCCCCGCGGCGACGATGCTGCTCAAGCAAGGATTCGGTCGACTCATTCGCAGCCGGAGCGATCGCGGCGCGGTGCTCGTGCTCGACGGGCGCCTGCAGGGGAAACGATACGGGAAGCGCATGATTGCAGCGCTGCCGCCGGCGACGCGGATCGCCCATCTCGATGAATTACAGGAGTTTTTTGAATCGTGAATCCTCCGAGACCGTTCCATCGCTTCCTCGCGTTGCTGCTGTTGGCCGCTCTCGCATGCGTGCCGG
The DNA here is from genome assembly GCA_021781095.1 of bacterium. Next base: position 19,619 of record JAJXXM010000407.1, on the reverse strand, counting down.
TACGGGCGGGCGCGTGGGGTGAGAAGGGGCACGAGATCGTCAACGATCTCGCCGCCGCAAATCTCCCGAGCGAACTTCCCGCGTTCACGCGTACGCGCGCCGCTCGCTGGGAGCTTCGCTATCTCGGGCCGGAGATGGATCGTTTGAAGGGGTCGGGCACGTCGTGGGATGCCGATCGCGACCCGGGGCACTATCTCGATATCGGCGACGATGGAAAAATCGCGGGCGTCGTCGCGCTCGCACACCTTCCGGCGAGCATGTCCGCGTACGAAATCGCGTTGCTAGCAGGACGCACGACGCCGTATCGCGTCGGCTTTCTTCCGTACAGCATCGCCGACGGGTGGGAGCAGCTGCGCACCGATTTCGCGCTTTGGCGCGTCCTCACGTACGAATCGACGCACGCCGCGCAGGCGGCCGCGCGTACGCGGTTTGCCGCCGAGGCGCGGCTACGCGCGACGCTGACGCTTCGCGACATCGGCGTGTGGGGGCACTTCGTCGCCGACGGCTCGCAGCCGCTCCACGTCACCACGCACTTCAACGGCTGGGGAAGTGGGCCCAACCCCGAGCGGTTTCCGGCGTTGCGCGGGATTCACGAGCAGTTCGAGAGTGCGTTCGTGAATCGCTTCGTCAACGCGTCGGCGGTGCAGCAAAAGATTCCGGCGTACGTTCCGCTCGATCCCAAGCACCGTATCTCGCAACGACGGTTGCTCGCGCTCGTCGCCGGGTATCTTCGCGGAACGAATGCCGCCGTGGTGCCGCTCTATCGCATCGCCGCGGCCGGCGGCTTTACGAACGGGAGCGCACGGGCGCGAGCGTTTACCGCCGCGCAACTCGCTCGGGGCGCGACGATGCTTCGAAATCTTATCGCGTACGCTTGGGAGGATAGCGCGAACGAAAGAATCGGCTACCCGGCGGTCGCGGTGCGCGCGATCCTCGCCGGCAAAGCGCCCTATACGCCGTAGCGGCTCGCGGCCGGGGCTCTTAAGAGCCTCATGATCTTCGTTAAACATCGAATCACCGGTCCTTAACATCGGCGCGATAGCGTGGAGCGAGGGAATGCTGTCGGCATTCCGCTCCACGCTATTTTGTCGTTGATAGGGGATACCGTTTGTGAAAAAGCTACTCGGCCTCGCGTTGCTCTGCGTTGGGATCGCTCTCAACGGGGCATCGCTGAGCGCGGCTCCGTTGGGCACCATTCACGGTCGCATCGTCGCGTCGCGCGCCGACCGCGATCTTGCAGGCGCGATTATTAAGGCGCGGCTGCGCGGCGCCGCCTCCGCCGTCGTCGCGACGACGGGGAAAAACGGTTCCTTCCGTTTGCCCGACCTGCAGCCGGGAACCTACGTCTTAACGGTCGACGGTCGCTTCCAGGAACTCGCGCCGTACACCGTCGCCGTCGTCGGCGGAATGACGAAGTCCGTGCGCCTTCACGTGCTGGCCGTCGTTTCGCATATCATCATTAAGGGACACTCGGTGCGCCCGCTTCCGACCTATTCGAAAGTCTTTCGCACGGCGCAAACGCAAGTGCTGCTGGGGAAAACCCAGATCGCCTCGCAGGGTGCGCTCGCGGGCTCGGCGCAGTTGCTGCAAACCGCGCCCGGCGTGCTCGTCTCCAGCTACGGGTCGACTGGGGCTGCGAAATCGATGATCACGGTGCGCGGATTCAAGCAAGGCTGGGCGAACCAGGCCGGTATCGTCGATAACGGTATGATCGGCGTTCGGCTCAACGGCGTCTTTCTCAATAATCCGCAGACCGGGCAATGGCAGGCCGACGAGATTCCCGATCTCTCGATTCTCGACGGTATGGCGGTGGAATACGGGCCCGGTAGCCCGGTGACGCGCACCTTCGACAGCATCGGCGGCACGCTGAATTTCTACACCCAGCTCCCCGAAAATGCCCCGCATCTCCACCTCTCGGGATCGAGCGGCAATTATGGCGGAAACGCCTTTCACGTGGACTATAGCGCGCCGCTCTCCAAGCACCTCGGCTTCATCATCTCGCATGGCCGCACGTTCACGCAGGGATACCGCAATATCATCGGCAGCGGAACCACCGCTCCCGGTTCGACCTATGCGACCTTCGGTGAAGTCGTCGATAAGTTCGAGCACGGTTCGCTCGACGTCTTCGGCTATAGCGCCTCGGGAACCGAGATGCGCCCGAATTTGATCCCGCTCTCGCCGCTGCAAAATTACGACGGCAACGGGAACCCGATCGCCGGATCGTACGTAACCGCCAACGGTTTCGACCTCAACGGCAACCCGATCCCGGGCGTGACCTATAGCCAGCAGACCTCCGGATTCTATTCGGCGCTCCCGCTCGGCGTTTGGCAGAAGACCGATTCGAACAGCACGCGCCTCATCGCCGCCGATCTGGAACTCGGCTTGAAGAACGGCTGGTCGCTTTCGGATATCCTCGCGTATCGCCACGGCGATCGCCTCCACGTCAAAGACTTCAATTTCGACCAAGCGAATAACTCGGGTCGCTTCGAATACAACAATCCGTTCTCCAATGCGCTCTCGGAAAAATTGACGTTCCATCACGTGAACGCACGCAATGGCGATGCGCTCGATATCGGGAGCGAGCTCTTCGGGTCGCTCTATAACACCCGCAACGCGTTCTACAATCCCGACCCGGTGCAATCGGCCCCGAGCGCTCCCTCGACGATCGCTCAGCCGTCGATCTATCGCAATAACGATTTCCAGCAGAAGAACTTTACCGTCTTCGGGCAGTACCTCATGCGCTTCGGCAATCGCTGGAAGTTCACGCCGGGTTTCCGCTACGTTTCGTTGGCGACGAATTTCACCAACGCGGGCTTCCAAGGCTTCCCGCAGTGTCAGGGCGTTCCGTCCTCGAGCGGTATCTGCGCCAATAAAACCAAGCTCGGCAATTCGGGAACGGTCTTTGCCGGGGTCGAACCCTCGGCGGAGTTGCAGTTTCTCGCCAATCCGAATCTCGCGCTCTACGCCAACTTCGGGCGCGCGCTCCGTAGCCCGCAGACCTCACCCGGCGGCCCCTATCAAGGCATTCCGGTTGCGGGGCTCTCGCCGGAGACGGGAACGAACCAAGAGGTCGGCGTGAAGTACTTCCGGCGCTTCGCCGGGCGTATGCTCGACGGATCGCCGCGCGAGGCGTTCCTGACGGCGAGCTTCTTCGACGAACGCGTGCGCGACCAATATATCCCCATCGTGATCGGCGCCGGCGTGAAGGTCGCTTCGGCGTCGGGCAGCTCGCGCTACTCCGGGCTGACGCTCGCATTCGATCGCACCTTCGGGCGCAGCATCGAACTCTTCGGCGGGCTCTCGACGACGCACGCGTACTTCGATTCCTACGACTACCTCGGAACCAACTACAGCGGTCTCCCGGTGACGCAGGTGCCGAAATTTGCCTACAACATCGGCATCGCCGGGCAAGAGCGCGCGGGAAGCGGCGTCGTGACCGGGCGCCTCTGGGATAATTTCACCGGCCCGCAGGCGATGTGGAATAACCTCCTCGGACAACCCGATCCCAACGGGCTCCAAATTCCAAGCTACGGTGTCGTGAATGCTTCGATCGGGTATGCGACCGCGAGCGCCGGGAAGCCGATCGGCTTCACGCTCTCGGTAAACAACCTCTTCGATAAGCAGTACAACTCGTTCGAATACGTCACCAGCGGTGCGTATTTCGGCGGTGGCATCGGCCAGAGCAATCTCGCCGGTCCCGGTGCGATCCTCGCCGAGCCGGGCGCGCCACGCGAAGTGCAGTTCACGGTGAGCATTCGCGACTAAGCGAGCGACGGGCGAACGCGGGATTCGAGAGGGTGTTGCGCTGCACGCGCGGCACCCTTTCGGCTTTCGGTCGTAGCGAAGGGATGGATCGCGAGCGATGCGTACCCGTGTGGGCATGGACGACCGTGCGTTTCCGCGCCTTACACTTGGAACCGGAAGATCCGTTCGGCTCGAGTCGCTCGAGTCTCGACACATCGCCGGGCTCGTCGCCGCCGCCGCAGTGGACCCCATGCTCTATCGTTGGAGCCTGGTTCCGCAGGGTGAGGAGGCGATGACCGCATACGTGGAGCGAGCTATCGCCGAGCAACGATCCGGAAACGCCCTGGCGTTCGCGACGATCGACCTGCGCGATGAAAAAGTTCTTGGGTCGACGCGTTTTTTCAATATCGAACGATGGGCGTGGCCGGAGGGCAGCGAGCGCTTCGGGAATCCGTATCCCGATGCATGTGAGATCGGCTATACGTGGTTAACGCGATCGGCGATTCGTACGGCTGCGAACACGGAAGCAAAACTGCTGATGCTCGAGCACGCCTTTGAAACCTGGGGCGTTCTCCGCGTCTGCTTTCATACCGACGTTCGTAACGAACGATCGCGCCGGGCCATCGAGCGCATCGGCGGGCGGTTTGAGGGAATATTGCGGGCGCATCGCCTCGCAACCGATTATTCCGCTCGCGACTCCGCGCGCTATTCCATCCTCGCAGAAGAGTGGCCGACGGTCGAGAACCGGCTGAAAGGCCGGCTCGGCCAGTTCGTACTCTAGTCGTCGCCTCCCGCGTCGGTCGCCGCGCGTTCTTGCAATTCGCTCACGACGCCGGAATCGGCGAGCGTCGTGGTATCGCCGAGAGTTCGCCCTTCGGCGATATCGCGAAGTAGGCGACGCATAATTTTGCCGCTGCGCGTCTTGGGGAGTTCGGGGGTAAACGTTATATATTTCGGGCGGGTGAATTTTCCGAGCTTGCCCATCACGTGATCGCGCAGTGCGTCGGCGAGCATCGGACTGCTATCGAATCCGCCGCGCAGGGTGACGAACGCATAGATCGCTTGCCCGGTGACGTCATCGTTCTTCGCGCAGACGGCGGCCTCGGCGACGGCATGGTGATCGACGAGCGCGCTCTCCACTTCGGCGGTCGAAATGCGGTGCCCGCTCACGTTCATCACGTCGTCGATGCGCCCCATGAACCAGTAGTTGCCGTGCTCGTCGCGGTGGCAGCCGTCGCCGGCGAGATAGAGATGCGGGAACTTCGACCAGTAGGTTTCGCGAAAGCGATCGTCGTCGCCGTAGATGCCGCGCGTCATTCCCGGCCAGGGCCGCGTAATGACGATGTAGCCACCGCCGCCGAGCGGAACGCTCTTGCCGGCCTCGTCGACGATATCGGCGGAGATTCCGGGCAACGGTTTCGTCGCGCTTCCGGGGAGCGTCGTCGTCACGCCGGGCAACGGCGAGATCATGATGCCGCCGGTCTCCGTCTGCCACCACGTATCGACGATGGGGCATCGTCCCCCGCCGACGTGTTCGCGATACCAAATCCAGGCCTCGGGATTGATCGGTTCGCCGACCGATCCCAAAAGTCGCAACGAGGAAAGATCGTGTCGCTCCAAATGCTGCGTTCCCCACTTCATGAAGGTGCGAATCGCGGTCGGTGCGGTGTACAGGATCGTGACGCCGTAGCGTTCCACGATCTCCCAGAGGCGATCTTTTTCCGGATAATCGGGCGTGCCTTCGTAGATGACGCTCGTCGCGCCGTTGCAGAGCGGCCCGTACACGATATAGGAGTGTCCGGTCACCCAACCGATATCGGCGGCACACCAATAGATGTCGCGCTCGGGTTTGAGATCGAACACCAGCTGGTGCGTCGCGCTCACGTGGGTGAGATAGCCGCCGGTCGTGTGTTTGATCCCTTTGGGTTTCGCCGTCGTGCCGCTGGTATAGAGAAGAAAAAGCAGATCCTCGGCCATCGTCTGCGCGGGCTCGCAGTGCGTCGATTCGTTCGCGATGAGTTCGTCCCACCAGAGGTCGCGCCCCGGCAGCATCGTTACCGGGTCGCCGACGCGTTTGGCGACGATACAGTGGCGGATCGAGGGCGTCTGCGCCATCGCGACATCGCAGTTCGCCTTGAGCGGCACCTTGTTGCCGCGCCGCCACCCTTGGTCGGCGGTAATTAACGCGACGCATTTTGCATCGTTCACGCGATCGATAATGGCATCGGGCGAGAAGCCGCCGAAGATGACGGAGTGCGCCGCGCCGATGCGCGCGCATGCCAACATCGCGACGGGAAGCTCGGGAATCATCGGCATGTAAATCGCCACGCGGTCGCCCCGTTCGATGCCGAGTTTTCGAAGCGCGTTGGCGAAGCGGCAGACCTCGTCGAGTAGGGCGCGATAGGTGATCGCACGCCGGTCGCCGGGCTCGCCTTCGTAGTAATAGGCGACCCGTTCCCCGAGCCCGGCCTCGACGTGGCGGTCGAGGCAGTTGACCGACGCGTTCATCGCGCCGTCGGCGAACCATTGCGCAAACGGCTCTTCCCAGTCGAGGATCCGGGTGAAGGGGCGCGACCACTGAAGTTTCCGGGCCCACGAGGCCCAGAAGGCGAGCGGGTCGCTCTCGGCCTCGGCATAGATCCCCGGCCCGGCGTTCGCCTGGGCGGCGAAGGCGGGGGGCGGCGGAAAAGCGCGCCGTTCGTCGAGCAGCGATTCGATGGCTTTCGATTCCATGGAGCGGTGATTGGCGGTCGACCTTTGTCGCCCTGGCGCCGGGCCTTCGCACTCGCTTGCTCGGAGTGCTAAACTACGAGGGATGGAGAACGAGGTCGACGGTCTGGATAAGCGCAAAGCCTACATCCTCGCCACGGTCGTGTACGAGTACATCGCGACCGGGGAGCCGGTGGGCTCGCAGGCGCTCACCCAAAAGTATAATCTCGGCGTCAGCTCGGCGACCGTACGCAATGAAATGGCCGATCTCGAAGCGGGCGGGTACCTGGAACAACCTCATACCTCCGCCGGGCGCGTACCCTCCGATGCCGGATACCGGACCTACGTCGATGCCCTGATGTCGCCCGAAGAACTCGGCGCGGACGAGCGGCGCCGCATCCGCGACGAAATGCGCGACGCGCGCGCGCAACTCGACGAAATCGTCGAGCAGAGTAGCCGACTCTTGGGTCGCCTTGCCGGGAATCTCGCATTCGTAACCAAGCCGCAGAGCGATACGCAGAGTTTCCGCTACGCACAGCTCATCTGGATCGCCGATCGTTCGGGCATCGCCATTATCGTCACCTCGCTCGGCGTTGCGTCGCAGTCGCTCTTCGAATTGCGCAACGACGTGACGCCCGACGATCTCACGCGGCTCTCCAACGCGCTCAACGCGCATTTCGCCGGCCGACTGCTGCGCGATTGCGACGATCGGACGCTGACGACGGTGACGAAGGGGTGCGGTTTCGGCGACGATATGGCGGCCGCGGTGCGCGCCGCGTTCGTCGGCGCGCGAACGCAGGAGCAGCCCGGCATCTCCGCGTCGGGAGCGCAGCACTTACTCGACCAGCCGGAGTTTCGCGACGTGCGGAAGTTGCGATCGATTCTCCGCATTCTCGAAGAGCAACGTACCCTCTACGATCTCGTCGCCGATGCGTTCGATAGCCCGTCGGCGAGCGTAAAAATCGGGCACGAACTCGGCAGCGAAGAGCTCGCCGATCTCTCGCTCGTTACGGTTCCCTATCGCTTCGGCGAACGTGCGGTCGGGATGTTGTCGATTCTCGGCCCGCGTCGTATGCCGTACGCTCGGCTCTTGGCGCTCGCGTCGGGAACCGCCGAGACGCTCTCCGAACGCCTCCACGATGTCGAAGTAAAATAAGGAACGTACAGCAACACACCCATGCCCAGCGTAGATTATTACGAAGTCTTAGGCGTTGCTCGCGATGCGGCACCCGAAGCGATCAAACGTGCCTATCGCCAATTGGCGCGACAGCATCATCCCGACGTCGCTTCCGATAAGGCGAACGCCGAGACGCGTTTCAAAGAGATCAACGAAGCCTACGAAGTGCTTTCGAATCCCGAAAAGCGCGCGCGGTACGATCGCTACGGCAGCGCCGATCCCAACGAGGGATTTACGGGCTCGCCGTTCGGCGGCGGCGGATTCGGCGATATCTTCGACATGTTCTTCAGCGAGATGCGCAACGGAGGGCAACAACGTCGCTCCGGGCCGCAGCGTGGAAGCGACCTGCGCTACGATCTCGATATCTCGCTCGAAGAGGCGTTTAGCGGCACGACCCGCGAGCTGACGTTCACGCATCTCGGTCAATGCGAGACGTGCTCGGGCAGCGGCGCCGCCGAAGGCAGTACCGTCGCGCCGTGCGTTCAATGCGCGGGAACCGGCGTGGTGCGCGTCGCGCGCCAGACGCCGCTCGGACAGTTCGTCACGCAGAGCACCTGCCCGCGCTGCGGAGGCGACGGCCAGATGGTCGCTCGCCCGTGCGAGAGTTGCGGCGGGCGCGGGCGCAAGGAGAGCGAGCGCAAACTCACGGTGAAAATTCCCGCCGGCGTCGACGACGGCGCGCGCATTCGCATCGCCGGGAGCGGCGAAGGCGGCATTCGCGGCGGGGCTGCGGGGGATCTCTTCGTCTATCTCAGCGTGCGACGTCACGAGCGCTTTCGGCGCGAGGGGATGGACACGGCGGTCGATATTCCGATCGCATTCACGCATGCCGCGCTCGGCGCGACGTTGCGCGTCCCTTCGTTGGAGGGAGAGCTCGATCTCACGATTCCGCCCGGCACGCAGACGGGGACGACGCTACGTATGCGCGGCCACGGCATGCCCAGCGTCCGCGGCGGGCAACGCGGCGATCATCACGTCACCGTTCACGTGGTCACGCCGACGCGCGTCTCGAAAAAACAGCGCGAATTACTCGAAGAGTTCGCGAAGCTCGGCGGCGACGAAATCGAAGAGCGCTCGTTCTTCGAACGACTCAAAGAAGCGTTTCGCCCGGAATAGCCGATGGCGCGCTTTTTCGTCGAAGGGATCGTTCGCATCGGCGAGCCCCGCGAGATCGCCGGCGAAGACGCGCGCAAACTGAAGCTCGTCCTGCGCGCTCGCGTCGGCGACGATGTCGAAATATTGGATTCCTCGGGAGCTCGCTATCGCTGCACCATCGAGAAGCTGGAGCGAAACGCGCTGGTGCTGCCGCGCGAGCGGCTCGCCGAGCCGACGCCGACGCGCCGCCTGCGATTCACGCTCGCGCAGGGGATTCCGAAGGGCAGTAAGATGGATTACGTCGTCGAGAAGGCGAGCGAACTCGGCGTCGCGCGGCTCGTCCCGCTCCTGACGGAGCGTTGCATCGCCCGTGAATGTTCGCCCGCAAAGCTCGAACGGTGGCGACGCCTCGCGCGGGCCGCGGCGCTGCAATGCGGGCGCGCCGAACCGATGGAGATCGCGGAGCCGATCGCGCTGGAGCGACTCCTGAGCGAGAGCGCGGCGTACGATGCGCTGCTGCTGCCCTGGGAGTTGGCGCCACTGGAATCGCCGCTACCGCAGCTGCGCGAGGCGCTCTCCGGAGCGGAGAGCGCACTCGGGCTCGTCGGCCCGGAGGGCGGGTTCAGCAGCGGGGAGGCCGAAAGGGCCGCGGCCGCCGGCGCCCGGATGCTCCGCTTCGGGCCGCAGATATTTCGGACCGAGACGGCCGGACTCGTGCTCTCCGCTGCCGTACTTCTTACCGTGCTCTAAAAGCCGCGAGTTGACGGCCTGGGGGGGCTTGCGTATGCTCGGAGGGATGCTCCTACCCGAAGCTCCGAATCGGGAGGAAAGGCGCTTTTTCGCCTTCTCCTCGCGCGCGTTCGGTCTCGCCGCCTTTGCGACGGGGCTCTTCTCGACGGTAGCAGCGGTGGTTGCCTGGCCGCTCCATCACCTCGCGGCGCTCGCCATCATCATCGCCGAAGTGACGATCGTGCTGGTGCTTCTGGCGATCTGGCGCTGGATGATGCTGCCGACGCTCCGCCGTTTCTCTGCGTACGCTGCGGCTCTCGATCTCGAACGCGAGCGATTCGAACGGTTGTTCACAAAGATTCCCGACATCGGCATCATCTACGATGCCGAGGGAATCGCGCGTCAGGTCAATGCGGTGGCGCACGAACTCTTCGACGACGGGCACGAAGATTGCCTCGGACGCCCGCTCGCCGCATGCGTCGTCACCGAACAGCGCGATTCCGTCGCTCGCTATTTCGCGCGCGCGCTCGCTGGTGAGGTCGTCGATTTTGAGAGCGTCGCCGAAGGGGCGAGGGGCCAACGGATCCCCATCTGGGCGACATTCGTGCCGATCGTCGGCGGCGGCAAGGTGGTGGGCGTTTTTTGGATCGGAAAGGACCTTCGTCCGCTCCGCAAATTGGAGCGAGAGGTGTTAATTGAATCCGAGCGATTTCGCTCGCTCTTCGATATCAACCACGAGCCGATGCTCCAACTCGGCGCCGATCGGCGTATCCTCCGCGTGAATGCGGCGTTCGAACGTATCTCGGGCTTCGGGAGCGGCGAACTCCTCGGCGGTACCTCGGCGCTCTTTTCGATTCCCGGCTCGGAGGAATCGCGCGAAACGGCGTATCGCCGCGTTATGGCCGGCGAATCCTTTGAGTCCGAATCGCAGCTCCGTTGCAAAGATGGCCGCGTCCTTCCGGTCATGCTCGCGCTGATTCCAATGGCGCATGGAACGGAGATCGAGGGGTATTACCTCGTTATGCGCGATCTCAGTGCACAACGCGCCTTCGAGCGGCGCGAGGAATTAACGCGTGAAAAGTTACGCGAGCTCTACCGCCTGGCGACGGTGCCGCAGGAAGAGCTCGAGCCGTTGCTCGCTCGCGTTCTCGATTTCGGGCGTCGGATGTTGGAAATGGAGATCGGCTACGTCCTCGGGATCGACGGCGACGATTTCGTCATTCGCGCAAAAGGCGGCTCGGGTCGCTTCGAGATCGGCGAACGCGTGCCGATCGCACGGGCGATCTCGCGCCATCTTTTGGAGAGCGATGCGCCGCTGGTGATCAACGACATTCGCGAGAGCTCGCTTCGGGAGGATGTGGCGGCCGACGGGGAGGCGTGGCGCTGTTTTTTAGGAGCACCGATCTCGGTGGAAGGAATCCGCTTCGGGGGGCTGGCGTTCTCCTCGAACTTTCTGCGCGAGGCGCCGTTCGATGCCAACGACGTCGATTTCGTGAGATTGATGGCGGCGTTGCTTGGAAGTGCCTTCGAGCGCGACCGGCGGGCGCGGACCCTCGGCGACCTCGCCCTGCGCGATCCCCTCACCGGGCTTGCAAATCGCACGATGCTCGCTCAGCGTCTCGAACGGGAAATCGCGCACGCGAAGCGCAATGGTGGGGAGTTGGGTATTCTTTTTCTCGATCTCGACGGTTTTAAGAACGTCAACGATCGTTTCGGGCATGCCGTGGGGGATCGGTTGCTTGCCGAAGTGGCGCATCGCCTCGGTAGCGTCGTGCGCGGCGACGAACTCGTCGCCCGCATCGGCGGTGATGAATTTATCGTCGTGCTCAACGATCTGCAGAGCGATAGCCTCGAACGGTGCTCCGAGCGAATCCAGCAGACGTTTACCAGGGCGTTTCCGGAGGTCGATCTACCGCTCGGCATCTCGATCGGCTCTGCGGTCTTTGGGGTGGACGGGAACGACCCGAGTGCGTTGCTCGCCGCCGCCGATGCGAAGATGTATCGAGCGAAGCAAACGCATCGCGTCGCGGAGGTTCAGTAACGTGATCCTCTCATCGATCTTCGCCGTTCTCGCGCTCGCGTTCCTTATCGCCGCGGTCGCGTTGGAACTTCAGCGTCGAAAACTCGTCGCGAGCCTGGGAACCGGACGTCGAAAATATCTGCAACTTCGCGCGCGCTTTGCCGCGCTCTACGATCGCAGCCCCGATGCAATTGCGAGTTACGATCTGCAGGGACGCTTGCTTCACGGTAACGCCGCAGCACTCGCATTTTTGGGATACGGGCCCGGAGAGATGCTCGGGCGGCACTACGCTACCCATATCGCTCCGGAATCGATCGACGAAACCACCGCCGCTTTCGAACGCGCCGTCGCGGGATCGACCCAATACCTGGTGACGCGCTTTATCGACGCAAACGGCGGCCGGCTCGACGTTTTGGCGACCGTTTCGCCGGTCGTTGAGGATGGAACGCCGGTTGCGGTGCTCGCTACCGCACGCGACCTGCGGCAGGTCGTCCCGCTCGAAGCGAGTAGCGCGCAGATCGAGCAACGATTCGATGCGCTCTTCGACGGGCACGCATCCCCGTTGATCGAACTCGACGGGCAGGGGCGCTATAAGCGCGTGAACCCCGCGTTCGAGCGCTTCGGCGGCGCGGCTCACGCCGGCACGTTCCGGCTCTTCGAAGAAGATGTCGCACCCACCGATATTACGACGCTGCGTACGGCGTTCGCGCGCGTGATGCTGGGCGAGCATCCACAGGTCGAGCTCAATGTCGTTCGCACGAGCGGCGAGAGCGTGACGATGCGCTGCTCGTTTTCACCGATCGTCGTTGACCGCTCGATCGACGGCGCCTACGTTACGCTCGAAGATATCTCCGAGATGCGCGATCTCGCGCATCGCGAGCGCATGCGGAGCGAACGCATGCGCGAGTTGCTCGCGCTTGCCGCTGCCTCGGGATTGGAGTTCGATGCGCAAATCGAACGCGTTATGCGTTTCGGTATCGACTCGCTCGGCGCGGATGCCTGCTTCGTCACCCACGTCAAGGGTGATTCGGTGGTCGTGGAGCGTTGCGTCGGCGCGACCGAGATCCCGGTCGGCATGGAAATTGCGTTTGGAAGGACGTTCAGCCGTGAGGCGTACGGCACCGACGTCGTGCTCGCCATCGACGACACGCAGGGCGGGAACTGGCGTCTCGATCCGGCGACCGATTGGCAGGGCTGGCGCAGCGTATTGCTCGCGACGATTTGGGTGGAAGGCGTACCGTTCGGGACCGTCTCGTTCGAGTCTCGGCGCCCGCGCACCGGAGCGATGCGATTCGACGACGCCGACCGCGATTTCATGCGCTTGCTCGCCGCACTGCTCGGTTCGGCGATGGAGCGCGACCTGCAAGTGAAACGCATGGGCGAGCTCGCCTTTTACGATCCGCTCACCTCGTTGCCGAATCGTAGTAACTTTGCGGAGTCCCTCCGCCGCGAAATCACGCGTGCGACGCGCTCGAACGCACAAGTGGCGCTCTTTTATATCGATCTCGACGGGTTCAAAGAGGTCAACGACGCCTATGGGCACGGCGTCGGCGACGAGGTGCTGCTCGAGGTCGCACGGCGTTTCGACGGCGTCGTACGTGCCTCCGACACGATCGCCCGCATCGGCGGCGACGAGTTCGCGGTCATTCAGAGCGATGCGACCGACCTTTCGATCGAACGGCTCGAGCGCCGGATCGCCGAGGCGCTCTCCAGGCCCGTCGAAGCGCGCGATCTTTCGATCCCCATCGGTGCGAGCGTCGGCATCGCGCTCTTTCCCAACGATGCGACCGATACCGCCCGGCTTATCGAACAGGCCGACGCCGCGATGTACGCCCGCAAGCGCAGCCGCTCGCGTCGCTCCGACGGGGCGGAACAATTGCGCTCGACGTCGTAGAAATGCAGGATATATGAGCGCCCTGCCCTTTACCATCGTGGTCCCGACCTATAACGAAGCCGGTGGCATCGAACGGCTCCTTCGGGGAGCCGTCGACGTTTTTCGGGGCGCCGGCCTCGATGGCGAAATCGTCGTCGTCGACGATAACTCGCCCGATGGGACCGGCGAGATCGTCGATCGGCTCGCGGCCGAGCTTCCGGTCCGTTGCCTGCACCGTCCCGGGAAGATGGGGCTCTCGAGCGGCGTGATCGATGGATGGAAGGCCGCGCGCCCGGAATCGCGCGCGCTGGGTGCGATGGATGCCGATTTCAGCCACGACATCCGCATCATTCCCAAAATGGTCGAGGCGCTCGCCTCCGGGCAGTATGGCCTCGCGGTCGGCAGCCGCTACGTCTCGGGTGGGGGGATCGCCAACTGGCCGGCCAAGCGTATTTTTACCTCGCGCGTTGCATGCATGCTCGCGCGTCCCTTGACGCCGATCGCCGATGTCACGAGCGGATTTTTCTTGGTGAAACGCGAGGCGCTCGACGGCGTAGAGCTCGACCCGATCGGTTTTAAAATCGGTCTCGAGGTGATCGCCAAGGCGCACTACGGGCGCGCGATCGAAATCCCGTACGTCTTTACCGATCGCATCGTCGGCGAATCGAAGCTCAATCAGAGCGAGATCGTGAACTATCTCAAGCAGTTGAGCCGGCTCTATCGCCGTCGTCTGAGCGGAGCGAAAGCCTAGCAATGCCGATGGCGGATTGGCTGCGCGGCGGCCGCAATCGTGAGAAAATGCGCGACGACGCGGCGCAATGGGTGAAGTGCCCCAGCTGCGGCGAGGTGCTCTATCGCCCCGACCTCTCGGCGAATCTCGACGTCTGCCCGCGGTGCTCGCATCACTTTCGCATGCACGCTCACGACCGCATTCTTTCCTTGATCGACGGCGATTTCGAGGAGATCGCGCGCGGCGTTCTGCCCGCCGATCCGCTCGCGTGGACCGATAAGAAAAGCTACCCGCAAAAACTTGCCGCCGATGCTGCGAAGAGCGGTATGGACGAAGCGGTGCTCTGCGGCTTCGGGCGCATCGGCGCTTACGATCTCGCGCTCGGCGTGATGGACTTTCACTTCCGGGGCGGCACGATGGGTTCGGTCGTCGGCGAACGCTTGACGCGCCTCATCGAAGCCGCGACGGATCGGGGGCTCCCCTGCGTGATTTTTACCGCTTCGGGCGGAGCGCGCATGGAAGAGGGTATGCTCGCACTGATGCAGATGGCGAAGACGACGGCGGCGGTGGTGCGCCTGAAAGCGAGCGGGCAGCCGTTTATTACCGTCCTGACCGATCCGACGACCGGCGGCGTCTCGGCCTCGTTCGCTTTTCAGGCCGACATCATTCTCGCCGAGCGCAACGCCATGATCGGTTTTGCCGGCCGTCGCGTGATCGAGCAGACGATTCGGCAGCGCTTGCCCGACCGGTTCCAAACCGCCGAGTTTCTCCTGGAACGCGGACATATCGACGGCGTGCTCGATCGGCCCAACGTGAAGCCGACGCTCGAACGCATCCTCGGCTATGCGCGTGCCGGCGTGCAGCGCCGCCAGCGCGCGGAGCTTTCGGCATGAACCCGTTGCTCGAACGCGAGAAGGGGCTGCTGGAACTCGAGCGCCGAATCGACGATTTGCGTTCGGCGAACGAAGGACAACGGATCGATATGTCCGCGGAGATCGCCTCGCTCGAAAGCAAATATCGCCAATTACTCGCCGAAGTTTTCGGATCGCTCTCGCCGTGGGAGAAGGTCCATATGGCGCGCCACCCGCGGCGCCCGACGACGCTCGATTATATCGCGGGGTTGGACTCCTTCGACGAATTGCACGGTGACCGTATGTTTCGCGACGATCCGGCGATCGTCGGTGGATTCGCTCGCCTCGGCGGGCACTCGATCGTGGTCATCGGGCAGCAGCGCGGGCGCGACATGAAAGAAAATCTCGCTCGCAATTTCGGGATGTCGACGCCGGAAGGCTATCGGAAGGGCGAGCGTCTCGCCTTGCTCGCCGAGCGCTTCAACCTTCCGCTGGTCACCTTCGTCGACACCAAGGGCGCCGACCCGGGGATTCTTTCCGAGGAGCACGCACAATCCGAAGCGATCGCCGCATCGCTCGAAGTTTTTGCCGCCCTGAAAGTGCCGACGCTTGCCGTCGTGATCGGCGAAGGCGGCTCCGGCGGCGCGTTGGCGCTGGCGATCGCCGACCGCGTGTTGATGCTCGAACACAGCGTCTACTCCGTCGCATCTCCGGAGGGATGTGCGGCGATTCTTTGGGGCGATGCGAGCAAGGCCGATGAAGCCGCCGCGCATTTGAAATTGACCGCATCGGACCTGCGCGGCTTCGGAATCGTCGACGAAATCATTCCCGAACCCCTCGGCGGCGCGCACCGCGATGCTGCGGGAACGGTGACGCGCGTGCTCGACCGAATCGGGGCGATCCTCGATCTCTTGGAGGCCTACTCGCTCGCCGATCTTCTCGCCGCGCGGTATGACAAGTATCGCCGCTTGGGAAGTTGGCGCGATGCGGTCGCCGGTTCGGACGGCGCAACGTGATCGTCCGCCTCGCGCGCCATCCGTTCGTTCGCTCGGCGCGACGCCTCGCGGCGCTCGCCGTGGGTTCGGTCGTCGTGCTTTTGGTGGCGGCGCAGTTCGCGCGCGTCGTCGGAACCGATATCAAACTCGAATCGGAGCTCCGCCAGACCCGCACGCATATCGCGGCGTACGAACGGCGCGACGTTCGTTTGCGTCGGCGCATCGCGCGCTTACGCACCGCACGCGGAGCGATTCCCGAAATTCACGAACGGCTGCGGATGCTCGCACCAAACGAACGGATGATCCTCGTCGAACCTCCCCCCTCGCCCGCCGTCCATTGAACCCATCGGGTAAACGCCGCGGAACCGTGGTGCAGATTCATGCACACGGTGCGCTCGTGCGTCTCGAGAACGGCGAACTCGCGAGCATCAACGAAACCGAGGTAGCGGCGTATCGAAAATTCCTCGATCGCGCGTTGCAGGGCGAACGCGCGATCGAATGGGAGATCGTCCAGCGGAATCGGCGTTTAGAAGCGAAGGTCATTCCGGTTCAGCGCGACGAGGCGTTCGAGGAACGCTTGCTGCGTTTCAACCAAGGCGATGAAGTGGAGGGCGCGGAGGAAAAACCGGCGGGATCGCCGCAGCTCCGCCGACGCTTCGTTCCGAAGAAACGCGACGATATCCACCCTTGAGCGGATATCTCGCCGTCATTTCCATCGGCACGAATTCGACACGCGTGCTGCTCGCCGAATCGGTCGATGGGCGGCCGCACGTCGCCGTCGAGCGCTCCATCGGGACGCGCCTGGGCGAAGGGATCGGCGAGAGCGGGATGCTCGGTGAGGAGCCGATGGAGCGGACGCTCGAAGCGGTGCGCGTCCACGTCGGCAGCGTACGCGGCCATTACCTGCGGCTCTACGCGATTGCGACGAGCGCGGTGCGACGCGCGACGAACCGTGAAATATTTTCGCGTGCGGTCGAGCGCATTACCGGAGTCCCGCTCCGCGTGCTTTCGGGCGAAGAAGAGGCGGCGGCCTCGTTTCGCGGCGCGCTCGCGAGCCTTCCGCCGAGCCCGGGGGCGGTCACCGGGGCGATCGATGTCGGAGGCGGGAGCACCGAGTATGCGATCGGTGAGGGAAATCTGCCGGAACGATCGCTCTCGGTAGAGATCGGCGCGGTGCGGCTTACGGAGGAAGTGCCGCAACTCGGCGGCCATCGCGGCCCGGTCGACGCGGCCTCGCTCGAACGCGCACGAGCGATCGCCGCCGAACGGCTCGCACCGTTGGGAGCGCTGCACGGCGCGCAACGCATTGCATTGGTCGGTGGGAGCGCCACGAGTGCAGCCTCGGTGATCCGTGCGAAGCGCGGGCGCATCGAGCGCTTCGAACTCACGCGCGAGCTCCTCGATGCGACCTTCACGCGCCTCACCGCGCTCGGTATCGACGAACGCCGAGCGCTCGAAGGCGTCAAAGCACAACGCGCCGATATTTTACCTGCGGGCGTGCTGATTCTCTCGACCGCGCTGGAGTGTTTGAAGATGGAGCGTGCGACGGTGACGGCGGGGGATCTCCTCCTCGGCTTTCTCCTGCAGCAGCAGGATGCGCTGGCGGCCGCGCGGCATCAGGGCGGTGCGGGAGGGTGGTGGAATCGGTAGACACAGCAGACTTAAAATCTGCCGCTCGAAAGGGCATCCGGGTTCAAGCCCCGGCCTTCCCAAATACTTCCGACAAACATCCGTAAGAAACCAACCCGCGCGCTCGACGGTTTGACCGAGTATGTCGGCATCAATATTCTCACCGTTTTCTTTGCGCGCGATCGATATTCCCAATCGCGTCGTCGTCTCACCGATGTGTCAATATTCGGCACTCGACGGCACCGCGTCGGATTGGCACCTTGTCAATCTCGGTCATCTCGCGCTCTCCGGGCCGGGATTAGTTTTCTTTGAGGCGACGCACGTCAACCCGGAAGGGCGCATCACGCCGCATTGCCTCGGTCTTTATAGCGATGAGAACGAACGCGGGCTCAAACGCGTCGTCGATTTTCTCAAGACGTGGTCGAAGAGTCGCGTCGGCGTCCAACTCGGTCACGCCGGGCGCAAGGGCGGAACGAAGCCTCCCTTCCCGGCCGGCGATTTGCCGCTCGACCCCGCGCTCTGGACGCCGGTCGCACCGAGCGCGCTCGCGTACGATGAAGGCTGGGCGCAACCGATCGCGCTCGACCGTGCCGGGATCGCGAAGGCGATCGCGGATTTCGTTGCGGCGGCGAAACGCGCGCAACGCGCCGGCGTCGAGGTGATCGAGTTGCATTTCGCGCACGGATACCTCGCGCATCAATTTCTCTCGCCGCTGAGCAATCATCGCGACGACGAGTACGGCGGATCGTTGGAGAACCGCATGCGCTTTCCGCTGGAACTCTTTCAAGCGGTCCGCGATGCGGTATCCGCGGAGATGCCCGTCGGCGTTCGGATATCGGCGACGGATTTTGTCGAAGGCGGCTGGGATCTCGAATCCTCGATCGTCTTGGTGAAGCGGCTCGCCGAGCGCGGCTGCGATTTTGTCGACGTGAGCGGGGGCGGGCTCTCGCCGTTACAAAAAATCCATCCGGCACCGGGATATCAAGTTGGTTTTGCAAAGGCGATTCGGGCGGCGACGGGAATGGCGACGATTGCCGTGGGCCTCATCGTCGATCCCGAGTATGCCGAACGCATCGTGCGCGATGGCGACGCCGATTTCGTGGCGCTCGCGCGCGGATTTCTGCGCGATCCGCGCTGGGTGTGGAGCGCCGCGGATATGCTGGGAGGAGAGAGTTTCGTGCCGCCGCAGTACGCGCGCGGGCGTCAGACGGCGATACCGAAACCGAGCCCGAAATAATGGGCGTGAACGCCGGCGCTCGTCGATTGCGCGCCCTCGATATCGAGTTCTAGCCGCGGAGTGGCGGCGTACTGAAAGCCGCCGTCGAGCGTGAAGGCCCCGGGTGCGTCGGGGGCGGTGCGTGAGAGGGCGACGCCCTCTAGATAGACCTGCAGGCGCGGCGTGAGGAGATCGGTGAGGGCCATCGAGGGCTGGAAGGCGGTATAGCGCCGCCGCCCCCGGTTCCCAAAGCCGCTCGTATCGATCGCGGAAAGGGTCATGCCGAGCCCGGCGCTCGGCCCCAAGGCGGTCGCGAGGTCGAGATTGAGGATCGTTGAGGGGGCTCCGAGGCTCACCCCGGCCCGAGCGGTCGGAAAACTTTGAAGAAGATCGAAGGCTCCGCCGAGGGTCGGGCGGTCGAGGAACTGCCACTTGAGGCCGATCCCAAGATCCTGAAGCCCGGCGAAGGGCACGCTGCTCCCGGCAATGACGTTGGGAGCGTTGATATCGGCTTCGAAGCCATGCCCGAGCCCGTAGCGCAAAAATCCCTGCCCGAGGCTGAGGTCGCTCCCGGCGGCATCGATCGTATTCTGGATGCCGAACTCACCGACGAAATGACGCGGGGCGACGGCACAGGTGGAATATCCGATGGTCGGGCGGTTGAGAATCGCGAGGAGCCCCCCGACGCAGAGGCTCGCCGGCTTCGGTGCCGCGGCCGCTCCCATCGTTGCAATCAGCGTTGCGGCGAGGGCGAACGCGCGACATGTCGAAAGCATCGCGTCGACCTTTGCAGGCGCGAAAGAGTCTCCCCTGCTCGTAGGATGGCACGGAATGCCTCCTTGTAGTGAGAT
>JAJXXM010000158.1 GCA_021781095.1 bacterium | reverse complement strand
TCGCGGAGCCGGGCGAGGCTACCGGCACCGCTGCGGCGATCGACGTCGCAGGGGAGCGCGAGGACCGGGATCTCGCCCCCGGCCCAGCTCGCGGTGTTCAGCGCCCCCGAGCGGGCCGGCGCTTCGACGACCAGCACGGCGTCGGCGAGCGCGACGACGACGCCGTTGCGGGCCAGAAACTGCCCTGGGCGCGCGGGTTCCTCCGGTGGGAAGGGTGAGAGCACGGCGCCGCCCGCCGCAAGCATGCGCTGGGCTAGGGCGGCGTTTCGCGGGGGGTAAAAGCAGCGGTGCCCGGAGCCGAGGACGCCGATCGTCGGCGCGCCCGCGTCGAGCGCTCCTTCGTGCGCCGCCGCATCGATGCCGAGCGCGAGCCCCGAGAGCACGCAGATGCCCAGCCCGGCGAGCTCGGCGGCGAGCGAGCGCGCCTGCCCGCGGCCATAGGGGCTTGCCGCCCGGGTTCCGACGATGGCGAGGCAGGGGCGCGCGAGGGCTTCGAGGCTCCCCGTCGCCCAGAGCCCGGCAAAACGCGGCTCCGGCCGGCCGGGGCGAAGGGCAAGGAAACGCTCGCGGGGTTCGAAGCGAAGCTCCATACCGTTCATTCACGAGCGGGCTCGCGCCGACAAGCGGGGGGAATCGCGGGCGGCCCAGAGAAACGGCGGGTCGCCGATACGGAAGGAGTAACTGTGGCAGTCGAAGCCTATTGCGTCAAGTGCAAAGCGAAACAGCCCATGGCTGACGCCAAGCAAATCACGATGAAGAACGGTCGCCCGGCGACCGAGGGAAAGTGCTCGAAATGCGGCACGAAGATGTTCAAGATCGGGGCGGCAAAGTAGCCGCGTCGCTCTGAAAGACCAGGAACATACGGAAAAGGGCCACCGCTCGGTGGTCCTTTTGCGTTCCCTACGGGTAGTGGGTTATACTAACGCGAAGCACAATATGTGCGTTACATCGTCGTGAGGGCTCGCCGCTGATCTGTCCGACCTGCCGCAAGAGCGAGACACGCGTCGTCGATTCACGCGACGACGATAATGTCGTGCGCCGCCGCCGCGAGTGCCTCGACCCGCGTTGCAAGCACCGCTTCACCACCTACGAGCGTATGGAACAATCGCGCCTCTTCGTCGTGAAGAAGGACGGCCGCCGCGAGCAGTACTCGCGCGAGAAGCTGCTCTCGGGGCTGCACAAGGCCTGCGAGAAGCGCCCGATCTCCGAGAACCAGATGGAGAGTATCGCCGCCGAATTGGAGCGCGAGCTCTTCGCACGCGGCGAGAACGAAGTCCCGTCGACGCTCGTCGGCGAAAAAGTGATGGAGGCGTTGCGCGGGCTCGACCCCGTCGCGTACATTCGCTTCGCCTCGGTCTATCGCTCGTTCCGAGATATTGAAAGCTTCCGAGAAGAACTCTCGACCCTTCTTCCTAAGTAAAGGCCTATGAGCGCCGATCTTCGCCAAACGCCGCGCGTCGCCGTGCGCAGGCTCGCGCATGCCGCCGAGCTTCCCCCTCCGACCTACATGAGCGATGCGGCTGCGGGCGCGGATCTCTGCGCCGCGCATGCGTTGCGCCTCGCGCCCGGAGAGCGCTCGCTCGTTCCGACCGGCTTCGCGATCGAACTGCCGAACGGATTCGAAGCACAAGTGCGTCCGCGTAGCGGGCTCGCGCTGCGCGGCGGGATTACGTGTTTGAACTCGCCCGGCACGATCGACGCCGATTATCGCGGCGAGATCTGCGTGCTGCTCATCAATCACGGGCAGGAGAGCGTCGAGATCGCTCGCGGCGAGCGCATCGCGCAGCTCGTCGTCGCGCCGGTCGCTCGCGCGACGTTCGAAATCGTCGACGATCTCGGCGAGAGCGCGCGCGGCGAGGGCGGCTTCGGCAGCACCGGGCGAAGCGCGCCGGTCCGCGCATGAAGGTCTATATCGTCGGGCGCGGCGCCGTCGGTTCGTTCTTGGGCGAGCGCCTGAGTTCGGTCGGCGTCGAGATCGCCTACGCACCGCGCGCGATCGAGGACGTCACGCGCGTCGATGCCGACGTCGCGATCGTGGCGGTGAAAAGTTACGATACGCCCGCGGCGATCGAGACGCTCCAGCGCGCGATTGCGGCGCCGGGGAATTGCGTCTTCGTCTCGCCGCAAAACGGCATTGGGAACGAAGAGCTTCTGGCGGCGGCATTCGGCGAACGCAACGTCGTCGCCGCCGCGCTCACCGTTCCAGTCGATCGCGATCGCGATGGGCGCGTCGCCGCGGCGAAAGAGGGCGGGCTCGCGCTCGCACCGCTCGGCGGTGCGGCCTATAACTGGTTGAGCGCGACATTTCAGAGCGCCGGCATCTCGGTGAAGGTCTGCGAAGATTGGCGCGCGCTCAAATGGAGCAAACTCGCGCTCAACATCGTGGCGAACGCATCCTGCGCCATACTCAACGTGCTGCCGAATCGTTTGGTGCAGTTCGAAAAAATATTCACCCTGGAAATTCGCGCGATTCGCGAAGTGCGCGATGTGATGAAGGCGCTCGGCCTCACGCCGATCGATTTGCCGCGCTATCCGGTCCGCGCGCTCTTCGCCATCGTCTCGCTCCCGAGCCCGATCGCGCGCCGCGTCCTCGCCGGGCGCGTCGCCTCGGCGCGGGGGACGAAGCCGCCATCGCTCCTGCTCGATCTTCGTTCGGGGCGCGAGCGCAACGAAGTGGAATCGCTCTGCGGAGCCGTCGCCGCCGCCGGGCGCGCCTGCGGCGTACCGACGCCGGTGAACGCCGTCTACGCGCGCGTGCTCGCCGATATCGCGCAGATGCCGCAATTGTGGGCGAAATATCGAGAGCGCCCGGAAGCGCTTCTCGACGAGGTCTATGCCGAGATGAAGCGCACGAAAATGCGAGAGAGAGGCGACCATGCGTGACCCCCGCGTTCCCGAATCGTTGGAGGGCTGGTGGATTCTCCACCGCATGTTTCGATTCGACCGATTGCTCTGGGAGAGCGTCGGTGAAAAGCGACGTTCGAAGATTGCCGGCCGCGCTCGCGACCTCTTCGAACACATGCATGCCGGTGAGGACGGCGATATCGGGCTCGCGCAGATCGTGGGGCACAAGGGCGACTTCATGCTCACGCATTACGCGCGCAGTTACGACGGGCTCGCGTACGCGCAAATGCTCGTCGACAAGCTCGAACTCCGCGTATTTTTAGAACCGATGGATTCGTACGTCTCGGTCCTCGAAGTCGGCATGTACGATGCGACGGGAAAAATTCACGCCGATCTTGCCGCGCGCGGGCTCGAGCAAGGCAGCGAGGAGTGGGTCCTCGCTTTCGACGAAGCGCTCGCGAGCCAAGCGGTGAGCCCGTATATCGCTCCCCGCCTTTGGGCGAAGATTCCGCGACGCCGCTATACTTGCTTCTATCCCATGGATAAGCGGCGCGGCGAGAGCGTGAATTGGTATCTGACGCCGTTCGACGAACGCCGGAAGATGATGCACGAACACGGCCTGATCGGAAGGACCTACGCCGGCAAACTCACGCAGGTGATCTCGGGATCGATCGGCTACGACGATTTCGAGTGGGGCGTCGATCTCTACGCCGACGATCCGCTGATCTTCAAGAAAATCGTCTACGAAATGCGTTTCGATGAAGCGAGCGCGAAGTACGGTGAGTTCGGTTCGTTCTGGAGCGGAGTTCAGTTTTCGCCCGCGCAGCTCGGTGTTTTTCTCGATGGAGATTCGGTTCCGGCGCTCGAGGACTAGCGCCGGAGGTTGTCACGCCGAGTAGGCGCCAATGTCACGCCGAGTAGGCGCCAATGTCACGCCGAGTAGGCCGCTGCAAGCGGCCGTATCGAGGCGCCGGAGGTTGTCACGCCGAGTAGGCGCTGCAAGCGCCGTATCGAGGCGCCGGAGGTTGTCACGCCGAGTAGGCCCCGTTGTCACGCCGAGTAGCTTCCGAAGGAAGCGTATCGAGGCGCCGCACGCAGAGCCGTTGTCACGCCGAGTAGCTTCCGCAGGAAGCGTATCGAGGCGCCGCACGTTGTTGGGGAAGGCGTTCCTCGATACGCCCCCTGCGGGGGCTACTCGGAATGACAAGCGAAGCTGGCTACTCGGAATGACAAGGGAAGCGTATCGAGGCGCCGCATGCCGAGCCGTTGTCATGCCGAGTAGCTTCCGAAGGAAGCGTATCGAGGCGCCGCACGACGTTGGGGAAGGCGTTCCTCGATACGCCCCCTGCGGGGGCTACTCGGAATGACAAGCGAAGCTGGCTACTCGGAATGACAAGGGAAGCGTATCGAGGCGCCGCACGTTGTTGGGGGAGGGCGTTCCTCGATACGCCCCCTGCGGGGGCTACTCGGAATGACAAACGAGATCGGCGTTAGAGCGTCTCCGAGAGTTTGAGCATCACGGTGCGGCCGTTTGCAATTTGCGTGGTATTGAAGCCGTTCGCCATTTTGATGATGTACTGATGGTTGAGGAGGTTGTCGATCTCCAGCGTTGCCGTGAGGTGTTTCCCGTTTCCGGTGGGCAGTTGTTGGCCGATGCCGAAATCGAAGGTGAGGTGGGTTGGAAGCAGTCCGCTCCCGTTCTGAAATTGAACCGGGAAGCCCGTTCCGTAGACCGTCTGTAACGTCGCGAAATTTCGAAGCTTGCGGCCGAATCGGTGCGTAAACGCTCCGTTTGCCGAAACGGTTTGCGAGTGGTCTTCGAGTTGAAGCGGGTATGTGGGCTGGTTGGGCGGGAAAAGAAACGTCGAACCCGAGATGCCGCCGGCGAGCGATTGCGAGATCGTGCTCGATAGAAACCACGAATTGACGTTGCGAAGATCGTGTCCCGCGAGGTGAATATCGATCCCGTGCGCTTGCCCGACGGTGTTGTTGTAGACCGCGAAGAGCGGCGTGTTGAGTAATTGCGTGGTATCGAGGACGTTGGCGACGTTCCGAAACCAGAAGTCGATCGAACCGGTCAAGCGCGGGTTAAAGATGTGGCGGAACCCCGCTTCGTAGTAGCTATCGAATTCGGGTTTGAGATTGTACGTAGGCGTCGTGGTGCAGCCCTGGAGCACCACGCAAGCGGCTCGCGTGTCCTCGAGTTGCGGCGGTGCGTAGAAGCGCCCGTAGTAGGCGTGCAGGATGTTTTTGCCGTCGACGGCATAGTTGACGCCGACGCGCGGACTGATCTGCGAGCCGGAGACGTATCCGTGCGACGTATCCCACCGTACGCCGTAATCGAACGAGAGCGGCTTACTCGGCTGCCAGGAATCTTCGATGTAGAGCCCGGTCTCCGAACCCGCCTGCCCCTGCGACGTGCTCGCATTGGGAAGCCCGAGCTGCGCGAAGGTTTGGCTTCCTTGAAAGCTCGCGCGTTGTAGGTCGAGTCCGTATTTTATCGCGTGATGCCGTGAAGTCACCAGATTCGCCACGCGGAGGCCGACGTACGAAACGAAGCGATCCTGGTTCAACCCAATGTTGCTAATCGTTCCGGGACCGTTGGGGTTGGGTTGGGTGCCGAGAACGTCGTTGGCGAGATCGCCGGCATAGACGACGCGCGAGGAGCGAAACCAAGGAACGATCTGTAGATACCCATTCCCCTTTTTTGTGTAGCGTGAAAACGCGGCGTTAACGAAACGGTCGTACTCGCGCTGGACGTCGTCGGTTCCCGGAACGCTGACGATGGGATCGTTGGGATTATTGGGATCGGTATTGATGGGAATTTGAAATTGCGCGAGTTGGTTGGAGAAGGTGAACGCGAGCGAGGTACGCTCGTCGGGGTGCTCGACCATGCGAAAGAACTGATCGGCGAGCGAGCTCTGGTCGTGGATCGGCGTGTAGGTCGGCGTGTCGATTCCGCGATCGGTTCGTTGGTTATTGGTGCTGAAGAAGATGTCGGTCTTTCCGAAACGCGCCGTCTCATCGAGTGAGGCCATGCCCATCCCCTGGTTGCCGATGCCGCCGCTGATGCGCGTATGCAGGCCGGGTGGGAGATCGAGCAGGCGCTTCGTGACGATATTGACCACCGCACCGATGCGGCTGCCGCCGTATTCCGCGGGCATCGCTCCGGTGAGCACCTCGACCGACGAGA
Source organism: bacterium (assembly GCA_021781095.1). The sequence goes on along the minus strand of JAJXXM010000158.1, from coordinate 2,526 downwards.
CGTTCTTCGGATCGATCAACTCCGAGAAATTCGACGACGTTCCTTGGGGAAGCGGGACGCCGTCGATCTCGTAGGTGAGCCCATGAAACCCGTGCGCGACCGGTTCGTTGTACGAAAAGGCGACGATGCCGGGAACGGTCTGCACGATGCTGTTCAAACTATTATTCGTCGGCAACGTCTTGATTTGCGCGCGATCGATCGTCGTCGATGCGACGGGCGTCCCGGAGGCGCTTTGGTTGGCGACGACTTTGGTGACGATGATGGTCGAGAGTTTATGCAATGCGATCCGAAGCCGGAGGACCTCTCCGCTGTGGAGATCGATCTCGCGCGATTGCATCGCCAAACCGACGCGCATCGCCATCAAGCGATAGTGCCCGAATGGAATGCGAAAGATCGCAAAGGATCCGTCGGCGCCGGTGATGCGCATGTACCGGCGTCCCTCGCCCATCAGCATAACGTGCGCGTCGGCGAGCGGCTTGCCGTGCGCGGTTACCGTTCCGCGAATTTCACCGGTGGTAGATGCCATCGCCGCGATCGGCGCGACGATACAGGTAAGAACGATCGCGAGGCACGTGCCCCAACGTCGGAATGACGACATGAAAAGACTCCCATCAGAAAGCGAAAACTACGTATGGCGGTCTCCTCGGGCGCGATCGCGCGCGCGAGGTTATGCCGTGACGGGAGGCGGCCGGGAGAAGAGGTGGCGCCGAAGCGCGACCGAGCGGGCACGTTGCCGTTGCGGCACGGGCCGGCGTGGAGAGGGCGTGGGCGAGCCCTGCGTGTCGAGCGATGCAACGAGCAGTAAGCGTGCGGCGCGCAGGGCGTGGACGGCGAGGCGCGATCCGCCGACGAGCAGCGCGCAGACGGCGACGATGGCGAGCGCAATCGCGAGTAGCGGCATCCCATGCGCACGCTCGCAAGATTCGATGGCGGCGAACCAGGCACCAGCGGAGAAAATTGTCGCGCGCAGCGAAGGAAGCGCCGTGCGTAGCGTCGCCGCAAGCGCTCCACCGTCGGCACAGAGGCGTCCGCCGCAGAGCGATTTCGCTGCGACGATGAGCGCGGCGAACGCACTCGCCCCAAAGAGGACATCGATGAGTTGGCCGTGCAGGCCGCCGCCGATTTGATGGCCGTTTCCAAAGACGAGCGCGTGCGCGCCGGCCGCTCCCAGCAGCCCAAACGCAAGCAACGCAAGCAATCGAATGCTTGCATTGGTCGTTGCGAAGGCGCGAAGGTGGAGCCGGTTTCTCACGTTCTTCTCACTCTGCCACAACGGGGCGGCTTCGTCAAAGGTTCCCATCGCTGGTCTGTATTGCTCAGACGGCGCGCGCTCGTTCCCGGTACACTGTGGGTCTTATGGAAACATGCCCTCCCCTACCCATTTCGATGAAGGCCTCGCGGCTCCATCGGCTCGCCTTTGCCTCGCTCTCTGCGTTGCTTCTCTGCGCTCTCGGTACCGTGGCGCATGCCGCGACGGACCCCTCGGGCTTCGGAGCTCCCCCCTCGGGTGCATACCCGATCCTCTATAACGACCACACGGTCTACGCGCGCCCCGATATTCTCAAGCGGAACCGCGTCCTCGCGGCAATCGTGAAGGACGGCCACATGTACGTTCCTCTTCGCAGCATGTTCGAGCAAATGGGTGCGACCGTCTCGGTCTCGAGCGACGGTAAGACCTTTACCGCAGTAAAACCCGGCGTCAGCATCTCGGTGACGCTCGGCGTGCACCAGGTGGTGATTAACGGCGAAACGCGCCCGCTCGACGTGCCGCCGATGCTCTACCACGGCGTTTTACTCGTGCCGGTGCGCGTGCTCTCCGAGGCGATGGGCGCCTATGTGAAATGGGTTCCGGGGCGGCAGATCGTCGTCGTGCGCTACATTCCGCCGACACCGATGCCGAGTGCGGAGCCGACTGCGGTTCCGACCGAAGAACCGACCGCCGCACCGACGCCGACCGCGTCGCCGACGCCGGTCCCCGCGCCGACGGGCTACAACGGCTTCGTCCAAGCCGCAGCCTGGATGCCGCAAAATCACAACGAATTTGCCGCGGGCGGCTATTGCCCGTCCTCCTACCTCGCCGCCGGCGTCTATAAATTCAAACATTCGCCGATCGCCGTGAAAGTGAACTACGGTCAAGAGTTCTATCTCACCAGCAGCCAAATCGCCGATGCGTACGGCAACCACTACACGCAGTTCGCAACCATCGACGGCGGCACCGCGATCGCGCCGGTCTTTCTCGCCCAACAGCGGACGCTCGACGTTCGTTTAGAGTACCAGGTGGCGAAGCCGCTCGTGTACGTCGGTCTCGGGTACTTGAGCACCGGCAATAACTACGGGTATCCACGCCTCACCGGTCTCGGCGTCGGCGTTGAAAAACTTCCCAATCTCACGCCGGGGCTCAGCCTCTACGGATCCGCGTTCTATTATCCCAATGCGAGCGGAAACTACACGGTGACGAGTTCGACGAGTTCGAATTTCGGGCGGAGTTACCACCAGCAATATCAGATAACGAAACTCGATATCGGC
>JAJXXM010000061.1 GCA_021781095.1 bacterium | reverse complement strand
AGCCGATGGAACTCGCTCCGGCAAACGAGTGGGACGTGCCCGTCGATACGCTCAACCTTTCGGTTCGCTCCTCGAATTGCATCAAGCGTGCCGGAATTACGCGCGTCTCCGAATTGCTCGATCTTACCGAAGCAGAGATCATGAAGATGCGCAGCTTCGGCCAGAAATCCCTCGACGAAATCAAGAGCGTGCTTGCAGAGCGCGGGCTCTCCCTTCGCGTCAGCTAAATAGGAAGCGATCATGCCACATCAGCTAAAATACAAGCGCCTCTCGCGCACCGACGGCCACCGGAAGGCGTTGCTTCGTAACCTTGCGACCTCGTTCTTCAAACACGAGAAGATCGAGACGACCTCCACCAAAGCGAAGGAGATCGTTCGCGTTGCCGAACGGCTCATCAGCACGGCGATGCCCGGCGATCTCGCCGCGCGCCGTCGGATTGCGGAGTTCCTCACCGAGCCCGCGGTCGTGAAAAAGTTGGTCGAGCAGATCGCGCCGGCATTGAAGGGACGCTCGGGCGGCTTCACGCGCATCACCAAGAGCCGGGTGCGCCCCGGCGATGCGGCGGAGCTTTCGATCGTCGAACTCGTCAAATAGCGATCGTTCCACGCGTGATGCGAGCCATCAAAGCGACGCCTCGGGCAACCCGAGGCGTCGCTTGCGTGTCGGGATAGAGCGATGAACGAAGAAGCCGCCCGTCGCCTGCGCCGCCTGATCGCCGGCGATCCGCTCGACCGCGCCGAATCCGCCGCATTCATCGGCGAAGTGATGGACGGTGCGATCGACGAGATTGCGGCGGCGGGTGCGTTGGTCGCACTCGCGATGCGCGGTGAGAGCGTCGAGGAGATCGTCGGTGCCGCCGAAGCGATGCGAGCGCGCATGGTCGAACTGCCCCACCCCGCCGAGGACCTCGTCGATATCGTTGGGACCGGCGGTGACGGCGCGGGGACCATCAATCTCTCGACCATGGCGTCGCTGGTGCTCGCCGCCGCGGGGATTCCGGTTGCGAAGCACGGGAACCGGGCCGCATCGAGCGCGTGCGGCAGCGCCGACGTCTTGGAAGCCTGCGGCTATCGCCTCGATCTCTCTCCGGAGCGTTCTGCGGAGCTCTTGCGCGAGACGGGATTCGCGTTCTTATTCGCGCCGCGTTTCCACCCGGCGATGCGCAACGTCGCCAACGTCCGGCGTACTCTCGGCGTGCGCACGATATTTAACGTCCTCGGCCCGCTCTGCAATCCCGCGCGCGCCGCGCAGGCGCTCGTCGGTGTCGCGCGCGACGATCTCGTCGAACCGATCGGCGAAGTGATGCGCAGCTTGGGCGTGCGTGCCGGCGGCGTACTCTGCGGCGAAGGGGGCGTCGACGAAGCGGTCGGCGAGGGCGTCACCCATCTCTATCGTTTCGACGAACGCCAGGTGCGCCACGAACGGATCGACGCCGCGGAATTCGGCATCGCGGTGCCGCTCGGCGATCTCGTCGAACGGAGCGTCGAGGATGCGGCGCGCGCTTTTCGCGAGATACTCGGCGGTCGCTCGCCGCGGCGCGCGGAGGTCGTCGCTCTCAACGCGGCGATCGCGATGGTGACGATCGGCCGAGCGGCGACGATGGAAGATGCGCTCGCGCGTTCGCGCGAGATTCTCGCATCGGGCGCGGCGCTCGCCCTCTTCGAACGCGCGGCGGAGGCGAGCCGTGTCTGATATCCTCGCCAACATCTTCGAGCGCAAGGCGCGGCGTCGGCAGGACGACGAACGACGAACCCCCTACGACGAAATCGCGCGTCGCGCCGCGTCGCGCGTCGGCGAACGGCGGAATTTTCTCGCCGCCCTGGAGCGCGCGCCGGGCATCGCGGTGATCGCCGAAATCAAACGCGCGTCACCTTCGGCGGGAATCATCGCCGACGCGTTCGATCCGGTCGCCGTCGCGCGCCGCTACGGCGAAGCGAGCGTCGATGCGATCAGCGTGCTGACCGAAGAGGAGCATTTTCTCGGCGATCTCGCCTATCTCGATCTCGTGCGGGCGGTGAGTACCGCGCCGCTGCTACGCAAGGATTTTATCGCGACGCCCTACGAGGTCGCCGCCTCGGCGGCGGCGGGCGCCGACGCGGTGCTCCTGATCGTCGCCGCGCTCGACGACGACGCCATTCGGGCGTGCATGCGGGAAGCGGCGCGGTACGAGCTCGCCGCATTGGTGGAGATCCACGACGAACGCGAGCTGGAGCGCGCGCTCGCGCTCGGCGCGCGGATCGTCGGCGTCAATAACCGCAACCTGCGCACGCTCGCCGTCGATCTCGCGGTCGGCGAAGCGCTCTTGCCGCGCATCCCGCGCGGGGTCTTTCCTATCGGCGAGAGCGGAATGCGCGACGAGCGCGACGTCGCGCGGCTCGCGCGCGCCGGCGCGCGGGGCGTGCTGATCGGTGAGGCGTTGATGCGCGATGCCGCGCCGGAGAAGAAGATCGCCGCACTTCGTCGTCACACGCTCGCGCGGCCATGAGAACGCGCATAAAGTTCTGCGGGGTGATGACGCCCGCGGAGGCGGAACTCGCCGTCGCATGCGGCGCCGATGCGGTGGGATGTATCCTCGCACCCTCGCCGCGTCGCATCGCCCTGCGCGATGCGGTGGCGATCGCGGCAACGTTGCCGCCGTTCGTCACGCCGGTCTTCGTCATGGTCGATCCCGGGGAACGAACGTTAGCCGACGTGAGTGCCGCGTATCCCGCAGCGATCCTGCAATGCGCGGGCGATGAAGATCCCGAGTTGCTCGCGCCGTACGGTGCGCGCATTCTCAAAGTCGTGCACGTCGGCGCGGAGAGCGATGCCGCCGCGATCGAGGCGGCCTGCAACCGCTACGAACGTGGGAACGTTTTGCTCGATACGCAGGCCGGCGCCCTCCGGGGAGGGAGCGGCGTTCGATTTGTCTGGGATCGTGCGCGCGATATCGTGCGCCGTCGCCCGACGATCGTTGCGGGCGGCTTGACTCCCGAGAATGTCGGCGACGCGATACGCACCCTCCGGCCGTACGGCGTCGACGTACGGAGCGGAATCGAACGGAACGGACGAAAGGACGAAGGGCTCATGCGAGCATTTCAAGCGGCGGTGAACGATGCCGATCGAACCTAACGCACGCGGATATTTCGGTGCCTTCGGAGGGCGCTTCGTTCCCGAAGTGCTCGTCGCCGCGCTCGAAGAGTTGGAAGTCGCGATGCGCAGCGCGTTCGCCGATGAGGGATTCTGGGCGGAGTACCGCGAGGTGTTGCGCGATTTCGTCGGGCGCCCCTCGGCGCTCTATCCGGCGCTGCGCTTTCTCGGCGCGGATGCCTCGGTTCCCTTGCTGTTCAAGCGCGAAGACACCAACCATACCGGCGCGCATAAAATCAACAATACCGTCGGGCAAGCGTTGCTCGCGAGACGTATGGGAAAGCGTCGCCTGATCGCCGAGACCGGTGCGGGGCAGCACGGCGTCGCCACCGCGACCGTCGGGGCGAAATTCGGCCTGCCGGTCGACGTGTATATGGGCGAGCTCGATGTCGAGCGCCAAGCGCTCAACGTCTATATCATGCAGTTGCTCGGCGCGACGGTCCACCCGGTCTCGGGAGGAACGAAGACGCTCAAAGATGCGACGAACGAAGCCTTCCGCGTGTGGGCGGCGCAAGTCGAAGAGAGTTTCTACGTGATCGGCAGCGTCGTCGGCGCGCATCCCTATCCATACATGGTTCGCGAATTTCAAAAAGTGATTGGTGAAGAGACGCGCGCGCAATGTTTGGAGCGCTACGGGCGGCTCCCGAGCGACGTGATCGCCTGCGTCGGCGGCGGAAGCAATGCGATGGGCATCTTCTCGGCATTCATCGACGACCCCGACGTTCGGCTCTGGGGTGTCGAAGCCGCGGGCGAGGGCGTTGCGAGCGGACGGACCGCGGCGGCGCTCGGCGCGGGAAGCGTCGGCGTGCTTCACGGATCGCGCTCCTATCTGTTACAGAGCGAGCGCGGACAGGTGATCGAGACGCATTCGATCAGCGCCGGGCTCGATTATCCCGGCGTCGGGCCGGAGCACGCGTTTCTCAAAGACTCCGGGCGCGCGACCTACGTGCCGATTTCCGACGATGAAGCGCTCGCGGCATTTTACGATTGTGCGAAAAGCGAGGGCATCGTGCCCGCGCTCGAGAGCGCGCACGCGCTCGCATTTGCAAAAAAGCTCGCCGCGCAACGAACGCCCGACGCGCTGATCGTCGTCAATCTCAGCGGGCGCGGCGACAAGGACATCGCACAGGTCCGCGCCCTGCGCGAGCGTGCCGAGGTGCGTTCGTGAGACTCGCCGATGCCTTCGCCGCGCGATCGCAACGACGACCGGCATTCGTTCCCTACGTGATGGCCGGCGATCCGGATCTCGCGACCACCGAGGCGGTGGTACGCGCGTTGGCGCGCAATGGAGCGACGGCGATCGAACTCGGCATTCCCTACGGCGATCCGCTCGCCGACGGCCCGACGATCGCCGCCGCCGGTGCGCGCGCGCTGGCATCGGGCATCACGATCGAGGACGTCCTCGGCTCGGTCGCGCGACTCGCGCCGGAGATCCCGTCGAGCATCGTGCTCTTTACGTATTTCAATCCGCTCGATCGCTACGGTCTCGAACGTTTCGCGCGCGACGCGGCTCGGGCGGGAGCGGCGGGAGCGATCGTTCCCGATATCGCGCTGGAGGAGAGCGAGGAGCTGCGCGCGATCTTCGCCTGCCACGGCATCGACGTGCCCATGCTCGTCGCGCCCTCGACGCCGCCGGAGCGCGCGGTAAAAATTGCCGCCGCATCGAGCGGCTTTCTCTACATCGTTTCGCGGCTCGGCGTTACCGGCGCGGCGAGCGAACCGGACTTCGCGCCGATGCGCCGTCAAGTCGCCGCGCTGCGTGCGGCGACCGATCTCCCATTAGCGCTCGGTTTTGGCGTGAGCCGCCCCGAGCACGTGCGGGCGGTCGCCGATGATGTCGACGCCGTCATCGTCGGAAGTGCGTTGATCGATGCGCTCGCGGGGACGAGCGGTGATGCCGCGGTCGCGGCGACGGAACGTTTCGTCGCGGAGCTCTTCGCGTAGGGTCGATGGCGACGCTGCAGACGGAGCGGCTCCTGTTACGTCCGTGGCGCAACGAGGATATCGAGGCGTGGGTCGCACTCTGCGCCGACGCTCGAGTGATGGAGTTCTTTCCGTCGACGGTCGAGCGCGCCGAATCCGAACGCACGGCGAACCGCCTGCGATTGCTGCACGAGCGGGATGGGTATGGCTGGTGGGTCGTTCAAACGCGAGAGGATCCCGCATTCATCGGTGCGATCGCGCTCCAGCAGGTGCCGTTCGAAGCGGCGTTTACTCCGGCGTTCGAAATCGGTTGGCGATTTTTCCCCTCCGCATGGGGGAAGGGCTACGCGACCGAGGGTGCGCGAGCTGCGTTGACCTTTGCCTTCGAACGGCTCGAACTCGAGGAAGTCGTCGCATTGACGGCGACCCTCAACCGTCGTTCGCGGCGCGTTATGGAACGGCTCGGTATGACGTACGACTCGCGCGATGATTTCGAGAACCTCCGCTTCGAGCCCGGGCATCGCTTTCGGCCGCACGTGCTCTACCGCGTACAACGCGGCGGCGAATCGCCCCAGAGGGAGGCTCCCTAGCGGTTAAGTGGCAGGGCTCTCGCCGCGGACTAGGTACTCTGTAGAAGTATACCTTCCGCATTCCGCGGATCTTCCACCCGATGACAAGGAGCCGCTCCGTGAGCACCACCCTCGAACGAATCGCCCCGTTTACCAACGAACCGGTCAAGAAATTTGCCGATCCCCAGGAGATCGCGGAGATGCAGGCCGCGCTCGCGCGTGTGAAAGCACGCTTCGGGGAGCGCTACCCACTGGTGATCGGCGGCCGTCGTATCGAGACCGAGAAGCGGATCCTCTCCCGGAACCCCGCGCACAAGAGTGAGATCGTCGGCTCGGTAAGCTCGGCCTCGGCGGCCCAGGCGACCGAAGCGATCGAGATCGCGGCGGCGACCTTCGAGAGCTGGAAACGCGTGAGTTTCGAGCGTCGTGCCGAGGTGCTCTTCCGCGCCGCCGCATTGATGCGCGAGCGCCGCTACGAGTACGACGCCCTTCTGGTCTATGAAGTCGGCAAGAACTGGGCGGAGGCCGAGGGCGAGACGACCGAGGCGATTGACTTCTTGGAATATTATGCCCGCGAGGCACTGCGCTACGGGGGCGAGCAGCCGGTCGTTCCATTCCCGGGCGAAAAGAACGAGCTGCGGTACATCCCGTTGGGCGTCGGGGCGGTGATCCCACCCTGGAACTTCGCGCTCGCGATCCTGGTGGGAATGACCTCGGCGGCACTCGTCACCGGAAACACCGTCGTGCTCAAGCCTTCCTCGGACTCGCCGGTGATCGCCGCGCGCGTCGTCGACCTCTTCGAAGAGGCGGGGCTGCCGGCGGGAGCGCTCAATTTCATCCCCGGCTCCGGCTCGGAGATCGGCGACCTGATCGTCGGGCATGCGAAGACCCGTTTCATCTCGTTTACCGGCTCCAAAGAGGTCGGTCTCCACATCAACGAGCTCGCCGCGAAGACCGCTCCGGGGCAGAAGTGGATCAAACGCGTCGTCGCCGAGATGGGCGGAAAAGATTCGATCGTCGTTGCTGCGGATGCCGATCTCGACGCCGCGGTCGAGGGGGTCGCGATCTCCGCATTCGGCTTCACCGGGCAGAAGTGTTCGGCGTGCTCGCGCGCGATCGTCGAGGCCTCGGTCTACGACGCCTTCGTCGAGCGCCTCAAGGCGCGCGTGGCGAAGATCACCGTCGGCGACCCGGCGCTCCAGGGGATCGGAATGGGCCCGGTCGTCAGCGAGAGCGCCTTCAAATCGATCTCGAAATACATCGAGATCGGCAAGGGCGAGGGGCGCCTGCTCTGCGGCGGCGCTCCGATCGGCGACGAGGGCTACTTCCTCGAGCCGACCGTGATCGTCGACGTCGCTCCCGAGGCGCGGATCTCGTGCGAAGAGATCTTCGGCCCGGTGCTCTCGGTGCACAAGGCCCGGGATTTCGAACACGCCCTGGAAATCGCGAACAATACGGAGTTCGGCCTGACCGGCTCGCTCTACACCACCGATCGCGCGAAGATGGAGCGCGCTCGCGAAGATTTCTTCGTCGGGAATCTCTATTTCAATCGCAAGAGCACCGGCGCGCTCGTCGGGGTCCACCCGTTCGGCGGCTTCAACATGTCGGGAACCGATAGCAAGGCCGGCGGCCGCGATTACCTGCTGCTCTTCCTCCAGGCGAAGTCGATCAGCGAAAAGCTCGGCTAGCCGGTCATGGCGCGGTTGCAACTCCTACCGAGGGCGGATCGACGGATCCGCCTCGGCCATTCTTGGGTCTTCTCGAACGAGGTCGATGTCGCGGCGACGCCCCTGGTTGGTCTCGCTCCCGGCAGCCTCGCCCGTATCGAGGACGCTCGCGGTCATCCCGTCGGGCTCGCCTATGTGAACCCTCGAGCGCTGATCTGCGCTCGTCTCCTCACGCGCGACGTGCGCGCCGAGATCGACGCCGACTGGTTCGAGCGCCGTATCACCCGTGCGCTCCGGCTTCGCGAGCGCCACTATCCCGCGTCGTACTATCGCTTGATCTACGGTGAATCCGACGGCCTCCCAGGCTTCGTGGTCGACCGTTTCGGCGAGCGCCTGGTGGTGCAGCTCAATACCGCGGGCGCGATCGCGCTTCGCGAGCCGTTTTTTGCCGCCGTGCAACGCGTGCTTTCGCCGATCGGAACGCTGGTGCGGAATGCGGGCTCGACGCGAGAGCTCGAAGGGACACCGGTGCTCGACGAGCGGATCGGCGACCTCCCCGCGGAGATCGAGATCCTCGAGGGGGAGATGCGGCTGCTCGCGCCACTCCTCGAGGGGCAGAAGACCGGGTACTTCTTCGACCAAGCCGAGAATCGGGCGCGCCTCGCGCGCTACGTGCGTCCCGGGGACCGCACGGTCGACGTCTTTAGCTACGTGGGCTCGTGGGGGGTCGCCGCCGGGCTCGCCGGGGCCTCGCAGACGATCTGTATCGACTCCTCGGAGCGGGCGATCGCCTTCGCCCGTCGCAACGGTGAGCGCAACGGCGTCCCGATCGAGGGGCGCTGCGGCGACGCACTGGTCGTGCTTGCCGAACTCGCTTCGCAGGGTTTTCGAGCCGAGGTGGTGATCCTGGATCCGCCGGCGCTCGTCAAGCGCAAGCGCGATCTGGAGCCTGGGGCGGCGCGATACGCCGCGCTCGCTCGCGCCGCGATCGCGGTGCTCGCCGAGGGCGGGACCCTCATCTCCTGTTCGTGTTCGCACCACATGCCGGTCGACCGCCTGATGCGCATCGCCTACGATGCCGCGCGGGAGGCGGGCCGGCCGATGCAAGTGCTGGGGCGTTTCGCGCACGGCGTCGACCACCCGATCCATCCCGCGATGCCGGAGACCGAATACCTCAAGGCACTCGTCCTCCGACTTTAGGCGGGCGTTCGCGCACGCCGAAAAAACATTCTCCAAACGCTTGACAGAGCTGGCCGCTATGGATAAGATATTGGCCGTTGACTCTGACGCCCCGCCGCAAGAAAGCGGTCGCAAGATCCGCAAAAAGGCGGTGTGGCGCGGGTTCGA
>JAJXXM010000423.1 GCA_021781095.1 bacterium | reverse complement strand
CATCGTCGGGATCAACATGCTCGGTTCGAGTTACGGATCGACGCGGGTGCGCGCGCGCATTACCATCGGTGATATCGTCCGCGCGCAGCGGCGCGCGCTCGATTTTCTCGGGATCGAGCACGTCGAGCTCGCGATCGGCGGGTCGATGGGAGGCATGCAGGCGCTGCAGTGGGCGCACGATGCCCCCGAACGCGTCGGCCGCGCCATCGTTATCGGTGCGCCCGATCGAACCGGGACGACGGCGATCGCACTCAATAGCATCCAACGCGATGCCATCGCCCTCGATCCGATCGAGGGGCTCGGGCTCGCCCGAAAAATCGCAATGCTTTCGTACAAGAGCGATGCCTTGCTCTCGCGGCGCCACGGTCGCCGCCCCGACCGCAACGGGGTGCGGCGATTCGACGTCGAGGGGTTTCTTGCAGCTCAAGCCACAAAGCTCGTCGAGCGCATCGACGCCGCCACCTACGTGACGCTCACCCATGCGATGGATTCCTTCGACCTGCGCGACGCGCGTTGGCCGGACGGGACGCCGCCGCTCACCTTCGTGGGCATCTCCTCGGATACGCTCTTCCCGGCGCGCGAGGTTCGCGATTCCGCCGAACGCATCGCGTGTGCGGGAATAGATGCTCGCTATATCGAGTTCCAGAGCGAGCACGGCCACGACGCCTTTCTTGCCGAGGACGCCGCGCTCGCTAGGACCTTAGAAGCAAACACCCTTGCGTTCGCTGGAAACCGTCTACTGCGAAGTGCCGTTCCAATTGTGGGCAAAGCAGGGTGAGAGCGCCGTCGCAACTTGATGCGATCGAAGAACATCCAGCATCGACACGGTTGGCGGCACGCCTGCATGCTCGCGCAGCTCCGAGATCCAGGCACCTAGCGGTAGGCGATGTGCATGAACGACGACGACCGATATGGCGTCGTTTGCGAGTGAGGAAGCCCGAGACGCAGCGTTGCCGACGATCGTCGGCGAGGGAGTAAACCAAAAATGACCATCGAAGGTCGACGCTAGCCACCCGGCAAAGCCGATCGTTGCGCGACCGCGCCGTTTCGATCGAAAGAAGACGCGGTAGATCTGTTGTACTTCATTGCCGTGAATTCCGGGCCGGTCGGGGGCGCCGTCGAGCACCGACCCTATCGCTCCGTAATGGTAGGGGCCAAAGGTGCAAACCGCGCCGGCGACCGCCGATGGCTCGAGCAGCCGACTGCCCGCCGAGGCGGAAGCCGGCTGCAGCAGCAACGTGGCTAAGAGACCGAGCGTGAAGCGCCGCATCGAACACCGCATTCGCACTCCACTTTCGTTCGACCTCCGGTGCGGCTGCTTTAACTACGACGCAGGATTTGTAGGGTATTCCCAATTCCATTTCCTAGAAAAGCATGGAACGATTACCAACCGTTGCTTCCTATGGACGAGTGGGTACAGTGTCGGTAACGTATTTTTCAACGCGAGTCCAGCCCCGCCGAGATAGACGAACGTATTCGCTTTCGCTGCAAATTATAGTTGTATTTCGCGAAACAAATAGGACTTTTGCGTTATTTTCCGTCTCCAAAATATAGACCTCCGGCAAGAACGGCGCCGATGCTCGTGAAACGGCGAACTCATTGTACACAAGCATCGGCATCGACTGGTGCGAAACAAACACGGCCTGGCCGATTTTTGGAACAAATTGGGGATCGAATAATCTACATTGGCTCATGTACCGTGCAGGCCGAAGCGTCCGAATATACAACGCGGATTTATGCCCGGCAGCCAATAGTGCGAGTGATCCCATCGCCTGCAACACAATTGCCAGCCAAAGCTTATGACGGATACTTCGGTAGTGCCCGGAGTCGTGTGTAAAATCGGCGCCGCCGTCCAACCGAGGGGCGGAGCCGTTGCGGTCCAATCTCTGCGCTATGAAGCGCAAGCGAAAGGACCCCTTGGAACAAATTAATCAGCTCAACTTGACGCCCGAGCAGCGCGAGGCGCTTCTTGCGATGCTTAGCGCCGAGGGCGGCCCCAACGCCATGCTCAAGATGCTCGACGTCGCCATGGCCGAGTTCGTACGCGCGGAGTTTGCCAAGCACATCGGCGCCGAACTGCACGAGCGTACCGGCGAACGCCGTGATCAGCGCAACGGTTCCCGTACGCGGGCTCTGCACACGCTCTTGGGCAGCATGAGCGTTGAGGTTCCGCGCGCTCGTAACAGCAATTTCATGCCATCGGCAATCGAGCGTTTCAAGCGCAGCGAACGGGCGCTGGTCGGCGTCATCCAGGAGGCATTCGTCGCCGGCGTGAGCACGCGCAAGATGGAAGGCGTCTTGGAAAAAATGGGCGTCGAACTCGGCAAGTCGCAGGTCAGCGAACTCTGCACGGAACTCGACGGTATCGCAACCGAATTTCGAAGTCGTCGATTGACCGGAGCGTATCCGTACCTCTGGCTCGATGCACTCTACGAAAAGGTGCGTATCGACGGCCAGATCGTCAGTCAAGCGGTGATTATCGCCTACGGCGTCAATACCAGTGGCATTCGCGAGGTCATCGGTATCGATGTCGTCGACAGCGAAAGCAAGGAGAGCTGGACGCAGATGCTGCGCGGCCTGCGCAAGCGCGGTTTGACCGGCGTGAAGCTTGTGATCAGCGATGCGCACGAGGGGCTCAAGGCTGCAATCGCTACGACGATGACGGGCGCGGCTTGGCAGCGCTGCAAGGTCCATTTCTACCGCAACGTGCTAGCACACGTGCCCCAGGCACGTAAGCTCGAGTTTGCAGCCGGGATGAAGGCGGTCTTCGCGCAAGTCTCGATGGCCGGGGCGCAGCGCGCGATCGCCGATCTGCGCGAGCGATTCAGCGAGTCGTTCAAGAAGGCGATGGCGATTTTCGATGCGGGCGTTGACGACGCGTTGGCCTTCCTTTCCTACCCGCTCGAACATCATCGGAAGATCTCCTCGAATAATCCCATCGAGCATCTCAACAAAGAGATTCGCCGCCGTACCCGGTCGATCGGCATCTTCCCTTCGGTGGCGTCGGCGCTCCGGTTGATCACAATGGTTCTCATCGAGCAGAGCGAAGAGTGGATGACGGATCGAAGATACATGTCGCCGGAGAGCTTAGAGCTCGTTTTGCAATCGTGAACACAACTACATCACCTCGCGACCGCAATTACACACTTTTCCGGACACAGTCGATACTTCCCACTCCAGACCATTCTCAGATAACAACTTACGATGTTTTCATTCAACCAACTTATCCACGTTAAAAATCGATATAGTGGACCCGACAAGGACCGAACTATTGATTGACACAAGACAAAAAAAAACGAACGCACGACCGAGTGACGACTCGTCCCGATCGGCCCGCCGGTAATAGCCCGAAGGAGCGTCACGCCCTTAGCCTCCGACTGCGACGGCACGGCTTCCGACGCAACAACTTGACTCGTTAGTAGGCGCAATCGTGACGACACAAAGCGTCGTCACGATTGCGCGAGCATGAACTACTTAATAGCAGCTCGTGAGGCTATATCCATCCCGTACTAGTTTTACTAACGGAGAGGATGGAAGTCTCGATATCGTTCCGCTCGCTCGCGGAGTTCTCGGTTGGATTCGCAAATTTTTCAAAATTCTCGAACGCAACCGTGATGGCACGAACAATTTACGAATCGATCCATCCTCATAAAACGAGGTGCCATCGTTTCGAATGTAAATAAAGCCGAGAACGACTGAATGAAGACTAACGATAAGAGCATGCTCCACTTCGGCCGAGTGCAAAACGACGTTCCCAGGCATTTGATCGTGACGCCGGACTGTAATTTGGCTGCAAATACGTTGGCTGACAATTTTCGTCGGCCTCCCTATTGTGCTAGTTGTGACTTGAGGCGAAGATTGAGCAGTTATCATTCGATTTACCCTAATCCACTAAAACTACGCTTGCGTTGGAGGAAGATTATGAGCGAAACATGCAGTCGTACCAACGTAGCCATGATGAGATGCAGCGTATTTCGAGATTTGGTTGGCTTGGTCGCTATTCATTCCGGAGATACCGCCGCTCTCAAAGGCTGAGGCCGGTCCAAAGGCACCTGCGGCTAGGTCCTGCCAGAACCCTTGGAACGACTGGTTCCCCTGGATATACATATTGCCGCCCCCCATTGTATATTCCCACGCAACAACGTCCTCATTTCCGGTTTGATTATTAGAAAATACCGGGAAAATATTTACGATTTCGTGAGCGTAGTCAGTGGTACTTCCGGGGTACTGGTCCCCAAGTTCCGCAGGAGATCCATAGCACGGAGCCCCTGACGTTGGTTGGCGCATGGCAATACACGATGAGATCGGCTTACACGGAGGGCCAACGTTAATCGGATCGCCGGGATTCCCGGGATTGCAGCCGATGACGCAGTTGTTCCATCCCGGCGGCTGACTCGGGGGGCCTGCGCTCGGCGGCGTGAGTCCGCAGGTGCCAGTGGGTGCTGACGGGGGGCAAGGGCCCATGCAGCTTCCTGGATACGTGCCGTCTGTTGAAATATTGGTACTCTTCGAGCACGGGTTTGACATCGGTGTAACCGAGGGTGCTTCCGCGGCAGGTGACACGGCGAGAGGAACGCCGCTCACGGTCATCGAGTGCGCGCGGGACGTGGGTGATGCGACGCGAGGAATGCCGCTCACTCCACCGGCGCATGCGGCGAGGGCACTGGTAGCGAGCAATACCATAAGTGTTGCTCGTAGTTGTTGAAAATTCAAGATTTCTCCCGTAAAAAAAACATTGACATACAATAGATCGCAGATGTCTGCGAACGCCCGCCACGTTCTCGGGAGGGGGGGGGCACCTTTACATTAAGAAAACATTTCTCTCGCAACCGTTCAGTCGCTTGCTACACCACGCGAATGCGATCGCGCGTGAAACACCACAAACGCATCGCCTCCACCGTGACGCGGTGTTCGATCGGACGAAAGGCGGCGAGGACCCGTTTTTCATCGCGTTCTTCGCCGCACGCAAGCGGCCGGCGAAGCAGCACCTCACCGCGGTCGGTCTCCGCGCTCACGCGGTGAACGCTCGCCCCGATCCACGCGCTCCCCGCGGCGAGCGCATCGCGAATCGCATGCGCGCCGCGAAACGCGGGGATGGTGCTCCCATCGGGCACTGCGACCGAATCGGCGAGCGGATCGTGCGGCAGATAGGCGGGATGCAAGTTGAGAAGCTCGCGAAAACGCGCGACGAACGCGGCGTCGAGCAAATGCATCCATCCGAGCAGTACGACGCACTCGGGCTCGAAGCGCTCGACCGTACGCAGGAGGCGCGCATCGTAGGTCGCGCGCGGCTCGGCCTCACGCTCCCATACGTCGCATTCGACATGTCGCACGCCGGCGGCGACCGCGCGTTGTGCGGCAACGGTATCGCGCCGATTCACCACCACCGCAGCGACGTCGATCGGTAATTCGTTCCGGGCGATAGCATCGAAGACCGCTTGGAGGTTGCTACCGTTTCCCGAGGCCATCGCAACGACCCGCGCGCGCGGTTCCCACCAACGCATCGGATCGATACGCTCCACTACGCGAGCGCCGAGCGTCCGTTCGTAAAATCGTTCGAGTTGCAATCCGCCGACCGCCGGAATAAGCGCGCGCCGATACCCGAGTTCGCGGAGTCGCGCGCATCCCAACACCGCGAGGTCGGCGCCGATCCCCTCTCCGCGCGCATCGGCAGCGACGCCGATCGGACCGAAGACGCCCGTCCCGGGGCGCGCGCCTTCACCGCGTAACCATGCAAACCGTAGTCCTCGAGCGGCGATCGCAACGAAGGCGCGCCGTTGCCCGCGGTGCGAGAGAACGAGATTCGTCGACCGATACGACTCGCCGCTCCATCCGCCGCCGAACGCGAGATCGATCCACGCGCAGAGCGCGTCGTCGCGCTCGCGTTCTTCGATCTCTAGGCCTCGAGCCTCTATGCGTCGGCGCGCCTCGGCGGCGATGCTTCCGTCGAACGAATCGCTGACGAGATCGACGACGAGATTGGCAAGTGCCTTCAATCGGTGCTGCGCGCCGGGTGGATGAGCACCTGCGCTTCTTCTCCCGTCCGCGCTTCGATCCAACCGATCGTCTTCGCTCCGGGAACAGCGGCAACCGCACGTGCGGCATCGTCGACCGGAACGACCAGCGTGTAACCGATCCCCATATTGAGCGTCCGATATCGTTCTTCGTGCGTGAGCCCACCACGCTCCACCAGCACCTGTTGAATCGCCGGCACCGACCAGCGCGATTGTTCGAGCACGGCCTTTACTTCGGGGCGCAACGTCCGCGGCAAATTCTCCAACAAACCGCCGCCGGTAATGTGCGCCATCACTTTTACCGTTGCTACTTTTTGAATCGCCCGCACGGCATCGTAGTACGACGGATGTTCGGCGAGTAACGCGTCGGCGTACGTCGTATCGCCGAACGGTTGCAACCACTGCTCGCGCGGAACGAGTGCGCGCGCGAGCGAATATCCGTTGGTGTGCAGCCCGATCGCGGGGAGACCGATGACGGCGTCGCCGGGTTCGACGGTGGCGGGATTCGGAACTGCGGCACGATCGACGACGCCGACGATCGTTCCGGCGAGGTCGAAGTGTCCGGGCGCGTAGAGCCCCGGCATCTCCGCCGTCTCACCGCCGAGCAGCGCGCAGCCGTGCGCGCGACACGCATTCGCGCAGCCGCGTACCACCGCCGCGGCGATCTCGGGATCGAGCTTTCCGACGGCATAGTAATCGAGAAAAAAGAGCGGCGATGCATTCACGACGAGAATATCGTTCACGCAATGGTTGACGAGATCGCGCCCGACGCCGTCGTAGCGTTGTAACTCCGCAGCGATCAGGATCTTTGTGCCGACGCCGTCGGTCGAAGCGACCAACGCGCGCGTCGCATCTCCCGGCATCGCAAAAAGGCCGCCGAACCCACCGATCGCGTCGAGTTGGTCGGGGTGCTGCCAGCGCCCGAGCACCTCCCGATACTGAGCGACCGCGGCATTCCCGGCGGCGATATCGACGCCCGCGAGCGCGTAGGCGTCCTTGCTCTCGCTCATCGGCGCAGCCCCGCAAGGGCATCGCAGCCCGACGACGGAAAGTTGGGTTCAATGGAAGGCGTTTTCACCTCGCCTTCTTCACCCACGGGAAAGGTTGACCATGCACGTTCTTCAATCATCTGATGCTCTCGGTTCGCTGCCATGCGCGATTGCCGTGCCGATTCCCTCGGAGAGTCCGCTCGCCGGCGCCGCAAAAGAGCTCGATGCCCTCCTCGGCGGGGCGATTGCCGATATTCTTGCCTCCGGTGAGTTCAAAGGAAAGGTCGGGGAGAGCACGCTGCTTCACGCCGCGGCGCACCCCTTCAAGCGCGTTTTGCTCGTCGGTCTCGGCGAGAGCTCGGCGTTCAACCCTTCGGTTCTCGCCAAAGTCGCAGGGAGCGCGGTTCGCGCGCTCGGGAAGCGCGGCGCGACCAAACTCGCAATCGCGCTCCCGCAACAAGCCGCAGGCGACGAAGAACGCTGCGCCTCGTTTGTCGCCGAGGGAGCGATCGCCGGAAGTTTCGAGACCACGACCTACCAGAGCGCTCCCGAACGCGCGATTGCGGTCGGCGACGTGCTCCTCCTCTCGCAAGGATTCAATGCCGAGGCCATCGGCCGCGGCCTCAAGCGCGGCATCGCCATCGGCGAAGCGGTCAATCTCGCCCGTCGCTTGGCACTGACGCCCGCGAACGATATGACGCCGACGCACCTCGCCGCCGAAGCGACCGCGGTCGCCAAGGCGCACGGAATGGAAATCGAAGTGCACGACGCGGCATGGGCTGCGGAGAAAAAGATGGGCTCCTTCCTTTCGGTCGCACAGGGCAGCGCACAACCACCCGCCTTCATCGTCATGCATTACCGCGGCGCGCCCGGCAACGACCAGCTGCTCGCACTCGTCGGCAAAGGCATCACCTTCGATACCGGCGGCATCTCGCTCAAGCCGCCCGAGAAGATGGAAGAGATGAAATACGACATGTCCGGCGGAGCGGGCGTCATCGCCGCAATGGGCGCAATCGCCGCCCTCAAACCGAAAATCAACGTCGTCGGAATCGTTCCCGCCACCGAAAATATGCCCGGCGGAAAAGCGACGAAGCCTGGGGATATCGTACGCGCGAGCAACGGCACGACGATCGAAGTCATCAACACCGATGCCGAGGGTCGGCTCGTCCTCGCCGATGCACTCGTATACGCACGCTCGCTCAAGGCAACGCAGATCGTCGATGCGGCAACCCTCACCGGCGCCTGCGTCATCGCGCTCGGCCACGCCGCGAGCGCCGCTGTCAGTAACGACGATGCTTTTGCAACGCTCTTTCTCGATGCGGCGAAGGATTGCGGCGAACGCTACTGGCGCATGCCCCTCTACGAAGACTACAGCAACGCGATGAAGAGCGATATCGCCGATCTGAAAAACACCGGCGGTCGCCCCGCCGGAACGTTGACCGCAGCGGCGTTCTTAAAAGCCTTCGTTGAAAAAACGCCGTGGATTCACCTCGATGTCGCCGGCACGGCGTACGTCGACGGCGAGACCGCATGGTCGGCGAAAGGCCCCACCGGAACGCCCGTGCGCGCGTTCGTCAATCTCGCCGAGAAGATCGCGGGATAGCGATGTCCGCGCACGGCGGAAGCGATCAGGCC
>JAJXXM010000198.1 GCA_021781095.1 bacterium | reverse complement strand
TCCATTGGTTCAACCTGGGCACGACGGCTTTTCTGATCGGTGATTACGAGACGGCGCGCAGCGCCCTCGAGAAGATGATCGAGGTGAACAAGGATCAGCCGCGTGGATTTTTCTCCAACGGTTTATCTGCGCTCGCCGATGTCTATACCGAAAAAATGAACGACCCGGTGAAGGGCGAAGAAGCGGCGCGACTCTGCCTGAAGTTTTCACCTCGTTATGCGAATGGGCATTTTGCGCTTGGGAAGGCTCTCGTTGCGCAGAAACGGCTTGCCGATGCGCGCGAAGCTTTTCAATCTGCGATCGACGACGGTGATTATAACCATTTGCAGTTCGTCGTTGACGACGAGGTTTCCAAATGGAAGGCCTACAGCGAGGTCGGCGCAACCTACGTCGCGGAGGGCAACGACGAGGCCGCTGTGGAGTGGTTCGAGAAGGGCCTAAAAAATCGCCCATCTGCATTACCGCTCCGCCTCAATCTCGCCCGTGCGTACGAACGACTGAAGCGTATAGACGACGCGGCGCGTACATTTGCTGCAGCATTTCACGATCTCCCATCCGACCAGAGTGCGGTCGACTACGTCAACTTTCTCCTGCGCGCACATCGGGATCGAGAGGCGCTCGACGCGATTCACGCGGCGACTCCGCAGATATCTCCGATCGCGCAGTTTCCGGTGCTCATGGCCGGCGCCGCCGTCTGCGAGCGCAATGGATGGCCGGAGCGCGAGCAGTTTCTGCGTGAGGCCGCGGAGCGCATGCCGGGAGCCGCGCTCGCACTCGATCCGCTCGAAGCGCTCTTGCGCGCGCGCGGCGATCTCGGCGCCGTCGAGCGGCTCTATGCCGCCGAAGATGGAGCCGAGCCGCTGGAAATCGCGGATTTCCGTCGCCGCGCGAGCCGTCTGCTCGCGCAGGGGCGTTTCTCCGAGTCGCGCGCGATCGCCGAACGCGGATTGGAACACGATGGCGGTGACCCGGCGCTCTTACTCGGCGCGGCGCTCGCAAGTTCGAGCATGGGCGATGCCGAGAGCGCGCGGCAATGGGCGCAAAAGATCCCCATCGGGAGCGGCGAGTTCTATCAGCGCGCGCAGATGTTCTTGGCCGTCGATGCTCGGGCGCGCGGAGCCTTCGATGAAGCAATTGCGGCGACCGAGGCGGTGCTGGCGCAAAGCCCGCAGAACATCGAAGCAGTGGTACTTCGCTCGAATATGCTGCAGCAGGTCGGTCGGGATGACGAGAGCGAGCAGATGCTCCTCGCGGCACTTCGCTTCGATCCTCCGCGCATCGCCGTCGAACTCTCGATGCTCTATCTGCGACAGGAGCGCTTTGAGGACGCGCGTCGCATTGCCGACGCCGCGCTCGTTCGATAGCGCCGACATTGCACTACTCGATTATCATACCGGTCTTCAATAAAGCCGCGCTCACACGCGTCTGTTTGCAATCACTCGCTGAGACGTTACCGCGCGACCTCATGGGGGAGGTCATCGTCGTCGATAACGGTTCGACCGACGATACCGCGACCGTCCTCGCGGATTTTCCCTGGTTGAAAACGATCGTCAACGAACGGAACCTCGGTTTTGCCGTCGCGAACAACCAGGGTGCAGCGGTCGCATCGGGGCGCTTTCTCGTGCTCCTCAACAACGACACGAAGGCGTTGCCGGGTTGGCTCGAAGCGTTGCTTGCGCCATTCGCGAGCGACGATGTTGGCGTCGTCGGTGCGCGGTTACTTTTCGGTGACGGTGTTATTCAGCACGCGGGTGTGGTATTTAACGAGGTGCCTAACGGCATCAATACAATCGCGCCGACGCACTACGGCTTTCTCGCACCTGCCGACGGGGCGACGGTCATGAAACGGCGTATCGTGCAGGCCGTCACCGGAGCCTGCCTGGCGACGCCGCGCGAGCTGTACGTGCGCCTCGGCGGGCTCGACGAAGGTTTTTGGAACGGCTATGAAGACGTCGATTTTTGTTTGAAAATTCGGCGTGAAGGGCTGCAAATCGTCTACGAACCGCAAGCGGTGCTTTTTCATTACGAATCGCAATCGGGATCGCAACGCTTTCGCCGCGTCATGCCGAATATCGAACGGCTCGAGCGTCGTTGGCGCGATTTCCCGCATATCGATGCCGGCCTATGGGATTACGAACGGTATCTCGTCAAGCGAACGGTCGTCATGCCGAATGCGGCGATATCCTCGCTCCTCTTGCCGACGCCATCGGTGAAGGCTGTCGTGCACGGCGAGTGCACGCCGGAGCATCGCGCGCGCATCGAACGCGATCTTCGCGCGGCTCCGGTCGCAATTGAATCGATCGCCTGGGTGGCATCGGATGATATTGCCGCGGCTCGGGCGGCGATGGAACTCCGCGGCAATCGTTACGCACTCTTCATCGACGCGCGCGTCGCACTTGCTCCGTCGTGGTTCGAACACCTCTCGCGCCGCCTCGAGACGCGTTACGATTCGCTCGCCGCGACCGGGGCTCCCGAAGCGATGCTCGGCTTCGATGCATCGCCGGCCGGCGGTGACGCGCGTCTCCTCCTCGTCGCGCTCTGGCGCCTGCCGCAGCACTTTCGGCTCGCGGAGTATCCGAGCATCGATGGTTCGCTCGCCGATCTCTGCGTGCGCGCACTCGACCTGGGTCTCGGCGTCGTCGGTATGGATGAACCGGTGCTCACCGCCGCTCCCGAACCCGCGCGTGACGATCTCTTCGAGCGTACCTATCAACGCAGCATCGCCTCCTTGTTGGTGCGTGACGACGAGTTCCTGAAGAGTCGACTCTCGCTCGGCGAGGCGGTGCCTCCGGCGATGGTCTCAATCGTTACGCTGAGTTGGAACGCGCCGGAATATACGAAGCTCGCCGTGCAATCGCTACTCGCGCGCACTCGCGAGCCGTTTGAAATCATTATCGTCGACAACGGCTCGGGACCGGACACGCTCGCCTATCTCCGCTCGATCGACGATCCGCACGTGCGAATCATCTACAACGAAAAAAACCTCGGCTTCGGCGCCGGCAATAACATCGGCATGGCAGCGGCAAAAGGCGAGTATATCGTCGTTCTCAATAACGATGTATTGGTCGCCGATGGTTGGCTCGAGGCGTTGCTGCGGCCATTTCAGATTATGCGTGCCGTTGGAATCACGGCGCCACGTAGCAACAGCGTCTCCGGCCATCAACAGATTCCCAATGCGCGTTACGAAGACGAAAGAGCAATGCTCGCTTTCGCAACCGAACGGGCGCGCCTTTACAGGGCAAACGGCTATTATACGGATCGCGCCGTCGGCTTCTGCCTGTGCTTTCCGAAAATAGTCATCGATGAGATCGGCGGCTTCGACGAACGATTCGGCGTCGGGAATTTCGAAGATGACGATCTCTGCATGCGCGCGCGTGCGGCGGGATATAAAATCTTCGTCTGCGAGGACGCATTCATTCACCACTTCGGCAGTCGCAGTTTCGTCGCAAACAACGTCGATTACGGCGCGACGATGCGGGAAAACTGGAAATACTTTGCCGCGAAGTGGGGATACCCGCCTGCCTTCCCCGAGCAGGGGTACGATCCGCGCCCCGGCTACTTCAACGGATTCGACCGGGCGCTGCATTTCGCGGCGCTGCCCGCAGCTCCGAGCACCGAGGAGCCTCGGGATGAAAAGAAGAGTGCGCTTGCGTCGGGGACGGTACGATTTCTCGCCAACGTCGCCGACGACGATGCTGCATGGGAGCCCGTGGGCCGCTTCGTTCGCCGCTATGTGCGCGCTTTTCGCGCCGAGGACCACGTTCTGCTGACGTTGCGCCTCGAAGCCGGGTGCGATCCGGCGACGATCGAGCGCCGAATAGAGCGAATCCTTTCATCGGTGAATATATCCTCGGATCTCTGTGCCGACATCGAAGTGATTGACGTTGAAGACGAACTTGAGGGGGAGTTGCGTACCATCTCGATTGCAGCGCTTGCAACGCAGAGCCCGAGTGCGCTCCGGCGACTGATCGTAGAGGAGCTCGCGTGAGGTTTCACGACCGCCATCGACGATTCGCGCTCGTTCCGCGACCAGGCTCGCTCGTCGGTATCGATGCGTCGATGCTGGCGTTCGCCCGTCTCGAGCCGGGCTGGTCGCTCACGCAGCGTTGCGCGATCGACCTCGGCTTTCGCCGTGACGACCGTTGGTTGATCGCCCATGGCTGCGAAGTCGAGGTCGCCGGATTGCTCGAACGGGAGAGCAGCGCCGTGCTCTGGCCGCTCGAATTTCGCGCGCTCGATCTGCAGTGCGCCGACGGAATCGAGCAGCGGATATTTCCCTGGCTCCGCGTTCAATTTTTCAATCGACGGGCGCGCGAGGAGAGCCTGGAGATTTTCGATCCACGGCATCGCAGCGAGATATTACGCGCGCGAGAGATGCGGTTACTCGGGGTCGTCACCTATAGCGATCTCTACGAAGATCTCGCGCCGTATACATACGCGGCACGCCACATTCGACCGGGAAAACATGCAGCGATCGTCGATCCACGCGGTGCGGTTGGGGCGCTTTCGTTGGAGCGATCGGGGGCGGAGGTCGCTCTCGATCTCGGCGATGCCGATGCGGTCGCCTTTGCCGCGCGGTGGCTCGACATCGACGCAAAGCCGGTCGATCGCGCGCGCATGTACGACGTGATTGTCGCGCAGCATGCGGCGGATATTCCTGCGGCGCGCGTACGCGTCTTGCGTGACGGCGGCGAGCGTGGAGATACCTCGCTGCCGATCGTCGTCTCGTTGCCGCCGGCGATCACCGTTTCATTCGATCCCGACGATGGACCGACGGCGAGCACGCTCGGTATTTCGATCGTCGGAGATGCCGCGAACGCACGAACGAGCGTGCTGCACGAGCCGGCGCCGCAAGGCGGCTCCGCAGGGCGCATTGCGATGCTCGTGCGCGAAGATGCGCTGACGAACCCCGACGCCGATACTGCGGCGATGCGCGTGCTTGCGCGCCGGCTCGAACGAGAGGGTTTCGAAGTCGGGATCTTTCCGGTCGGCGCGCGCGCCGATCTCTCGGCATACGATCTCGTGCATGCGTGGGGCAGCGAGGTCGCTGCGGCCGCACTCTCACTCTTACAAGCGCTCCCGGCGATGCCGCTGGTAGCCTCGCTCTCCGTCGACGATCCGCGCGGCGAGAGCTTCTCGGGGCCCAAAGCCGCCAAAGCGGTCTACGGATCGGTGAACGACGCGGCGTTGTTGGATCTCTATTTCGCTGCGCTCGGTGCGCGCTCGCTCTCGATCGAGAACGTCACGCCGGATCGCGGGCTCGACCCGCGTCCGGCCGCCGAGGCGGCCGTGCGGGCGCTACTCGAGCGCTGCGACGTCGCCCTGCTCTCCTCGCCCGCCGAGGAGCAGCTCCTCCGGAGCCGGTTTGGCTGGGCGGGAAGCACGATTGCTGTTCCCGCGCTCGCGGAGGGCGCTCCGCGCTGCGAGGATGCCGAAGTGCTCGCGGGAGCAGAGGAGTTCGTGCTCTGCGATCTTCCGGTCGAGGGCCGCTCGAACCAGATCGCCCTCGCGCTCGCAGCGAAGAAGCGCGGGATCCCCATCCTCTTTACCGGCCCGGTACTCGACCACCAGTGGTTCCAGAGCCTCATCGAGGCTCTTGGGGTCGGCTCGCACTGGATTCCGCAGCGTCACCTGAACCTCGCGAACCATGCGTGGCTGCGCGCCCGCGCCCGCGTCGTTGCGGACTGCTCGTGGGCGGGGCGTGGAGCCCATAACGTGGTTGCCGCCGCGGCGACCGGAGCCTTTCCCCTGCTCTCGAGCTCCGGCTACGGCCGCGAGCTCTTCGGCACCCTCGCCGAAGTGGTCGACCCCGGGGAGCACGCAGCGATAGAGGAGGGGCTCGTACGGGCCTGGGAGCGTGCCCCGACCGAGCGCGAGCGCCTCCGCTCCCACGTCCGGGTCGCCTTCGACCAGACCACCGCCTTCATCGCCTGCGTCACGGCCTACCAGCTCGCCGGCGAACGGGCGCAGAGCCGCCGCTCGGCGGGCTAAACTGCCCTTCGTACGACGCCGATGATTAGAGAAGAGTACTCAAGGGGGTTTTCACATGGATGTCACGTCTGCGGCGGCCGTTGCGTCGCCACCGATAGCCGCCGGTAGCGTCGGTCTCTCAGGAGCGAGCGGCCTTCCGGCTCAAGGAGTTGCTGAAGGTGCGCCGCTTGAAGGCGCGACACCGAGCGTTGCGAGCGTTCCGCCCGCTCCATCGGGACCGGTTGCAACACCGAATTCTTCGGGCGCTCCACCCTCGGTGGGTTTCGGCCCGGCACCGGCGAGCGGCGACGGAAAGGTCGTTTCCTCGGTCGCGCGCTTCTTCGGGCCGCCCACGAATCCGCAACCGGTGACGCTCAACGTTTCCTATCGCGTCTTACATCATCCCAATGAAATCGTCACCGTCTTCTCCGATCCGCGAACGAATCAGGAAGTCGCGCAATTTCCTCCGGAGATTCTTATCGGTATCGCCGAATTTTTCGACCAGCACCAAGGAGTGACGCTCGATAGTAACGCGTAGTGCGTTGCTTGTAGGGCGTCGTTAGGAAAGGAATCCATGTCCAGCAGCCAGATCCCCGGGACGAATGTTCCCCCGATATCTTTCCCCGGCATTGTGTCGGGTATCGACTATAATTCGATCATTCAGAAGTTGACGCAGTTGACGCTGGCGCCGACGACGCAGATCAATCAGCAGATCGCGACGCTCAACGCCGCCAACCTCGAACTGATCAAGATCAATAACCTGCTCTCCTCGGTGCAGAGTGCGCTCGGAGCGCTCTCGTCGCCGAATATCTACGACGCGGTTTCGGCGACGAGCACGAATCTTGGCGCGATCGTTGCGACCGGCATCGCTGGGGGGAATGCCGTTCCAGGCGTCTACACCATCGACTCGGTGCAGACGGCGACGCCGACCTCGATCGTCAGTAATACGGCAGCAGGACACAACATCACCGACCTTCTCCCGTCGACGGCGGGAATCTATGCGAACATGGCCTCGAACACAGTGCCGCTCGCCGATTCCTACGCGGCGATTACGCCGAGCAACGGCAGCGGTTCGACGGGATCGGTAACGATCGACGGGATCTCGGTCAGTTACGACGTCAACACGCAGTCGCTCAATACGATTCTGGCAAACATTCAAACGGCGGTGCAGGCCTACGACCCATCGTTTACCGCGACGCTCAATGCATCGGGTGCCGTCGTCATGAGCGGAAGCAAGCCGATCACCCTCGGCAGTGCGAACGATCAGGGGAACCTGCTCGATGTGCTGCGACTCTCGGGAGCGCAGATCAATAATTCCGGTACGACGACGAGCGTTACCGGCACTGCGGGTGTCGGCGGCATCAATCAAGCGACCTCCTTCGATTCAACCGCCACCAATGCTGGTTTCGTCACGCCGGTGACCAGCGGAACCTTTACCATCAACGGCGTCTCGATCAGCGTCTCGGCATCGGGCGATAATCTCGCCTCGGTGCTTGCGAAGATCAACGCGAGCAACGCCGGCGTCGTCGCGAGCTATAACGCGCAGACCGGTGCGATTTCGTTGACGAATAAGAGCAGCGGAGCGCAGTCGATCGTCGTCGGTTCGTCCGGCGATACGAGCAACTTCCTTACCGCAGTCGGCCTAACGTCGGCGGCGGGTGCGACCACGACGGTTGGACAGCAATCGCAGGTCGTCGTCGCGAATCCCTCAGGCGGTTCGACGACCTACTACAGCAACAGCAACACCGTGACGACGGCGATCCCGGGCGTCTCCCTGCAACTCACCGGGAATACTACCTCGCAGTTCACCGTCACCGTCGCGCAAGACAACTCACAACTCGTCAATGCGCTCAATACTTTCGTTTCGGCCTACAACTCGGCGGTGACGGAGATTAATATGGCAACGCAGGCGCCGGTTGTGTTGCAGGCGGCACAAGGAACGTCGTTGCCCGGGCAGATCGCGCCTGCGGTCGGCGGCGGGATTCTCTTCGGCGTCGATAGCGTGACGAATCTGAAGAACCAGTTGACGAATATCGTCAGCGGTTTCTTGGGGAGCGGAGCCTTTGGCGGCTATAACTCGCTCTCGCAGATCGGGTTACAGATGAGTAGTTCGTTCTCGCAGTTGTCGTATAACAGTCAGGCGACACAGCCGGGATCGACCGGACAGCAAGCGGTCAATACGACGACCTTCCAAGGAACCGATGGTACGCTGCAGCCGCTCGACGTAACGAAACTCGACGCGGCGTTGGCTGCCAATCCCAATGCAGTGCAAGACATTCTCAACGGAGCGCAGGGGCTCACCAACCAGCTCGGGTCGTACTTGACCTATGCCACCGGGCTACCGACGCTCTTAAATAACGGCATCGTCGGCACCGTGCCGTCGGTTTCGCTCTTGCAAACGTTCCAGAATCAGAATACGAACCAAATCACGCAGCTCCAGTCGCAGGTTGCGCAAATTCAAGATAACGCGAATCAACAGGCGAACACGCTGCGACAAGAGTTCGTTCAGACCGAAGCGACGCTCGCACAGTACCAATCACTACAATCACAACTTGCGGGCTTCTTTAACGGCTCGAGCTCGGGAAGCTAGGGATTTAGCGAGCACGTGACGCGTTCGGCTAACGATAAATACGTCGAAACGGCGATCTTAACGGCTTCGAAAGAAGACCTGATCG
>JAJXXM010000317.1 GCA_021781095.1 bacterium | reverse complement strand
GCCGACGGTGAGCAGCTTCGGTTCGCCGTTCTCGCCCGCGTTCCAGCGCGCGATCTGTTCGTAGCCTTTGCGATCGGTGACGCCGACGAGATGTTTTCCGTCGCGCATCCACCGTACGAGCCGAATACGCGAGCGGCTTCCCTCGCCGTAGCGAACGACGGGCCCTTCGAAAAGCGGCATCGAAAACGCCTGTCCGCGCGCGACGAATGCGACGTGCGTGCCGGCGGGAGAACTCTCGAAATCTTCGAGCATCTCGGAGGCGTCGTCGAAGCGACGTACGCTCTGCGGAGCCGAGGAGTGCGCCTCAATCTCGATCGTACGCGTCGTGCGATCGGCGATATCGAAGAGCGCGATGCTGCCGCCGACGCCGTACACGATGCGCCGACCGTCGGTGGAAGGGAAGCGCGCGTAATACTCCGAGTCGTTGCTCTCGGCGCGGAGATCGCTGCCGTCGGGTGCGCACGAATAGATCTTTCCGATGCCTTCGTGGTCGGTGAGCACGTAGATGCGCTCGTCGATCCACATCGGCCATACCGGGTTTCCGTCGGGAAGTGGGAGGCGTTCGAAATCGCCGGTCCCGGCGGTATCGATCCAGATTTCGCCCGCGGTGCCGCCGCGGTAGCGCTTCCAACGCGCGGGATCGTCGGCATTGCGACCGAGCACGCTGCGGCCGTCGGCAGCGCGCGAGAGCGCGCGCACGTGACCGAGCCCGAGTTCGCGCGGGCTCCCTCCCGTTGCGGGGATGGCGAACGCGCGCATTTCGCGTTCGTACCACGCCGACGGATTCGCCGAGAAGAAAATTTCGCTCCCATCCGGGCTCCAACCCGAGATCGACGCGAGCGTCGCGCCAAGAAAGGTGAGGCGTCTGGGAACGCCGCCCTCGGCCGGCATCACGTAGAGCTCGGGATTTCCATCGTCGTTGGAGATGAAGGCGATCGTGCGAGCGTCGGGCGAGAGGCGTGGAAAGCTCGCCGCTCCAAAACCGGTCGTCAAGCGCCGGGCGGCGCCTCCGGAGAGGTCGACGCTCCACAGATCGTCCTCACAGACGAAGACGAGAAGATCTCCCGCGATGGTGGGATAGCGATAGTAGCCTTGACTCATAGCCCGAGTCTCTTAGCGATAGCAGTCGTCGGTTCCGCTTGCAACGAGTCGAGAGCGCTGGTGGTTGTAGGCGGCGATGAACGTCCGAGAGGAAGCGTTGCGACGCCTCGCGTCGCTCGATTTGGGCGGCTATGCCCAACGGAGGTCGTATCTCGACGGAAACGCCACGCGTCTTTCGGCGTACCTTCGTTTCGGAATCCTCTCGCTCGCCGAGGTGCGCGATCGTGCCTGGAGTGCCGACTGCGATCTCGCCTCACGCGAGAAGTTTCTCAACGAGTTGGCGTGGCACGATTATTACCGACGCGTGCTTGCGTTGCTCGGCGACGCGATTCGCAAGCCGATCGAGCCTTCGAAGAGCGGGTGGCCGACCGATGTGTACGAGCGCACGCTCCCCGACGATATCGCCGCCGGGAAGACGGGGCTTGCGTGCATCGATGCATTCGGCGAAGAATTACGGGAGACCGGTTACCTGCACAATCACGCACGCCTCTGGTTCGCGGCGTATCTCGTTCATTGGCGAAAAATTGCGTGGGAGAGCGGCGCCGAATTCTTTCTCAAGTATTTGATCGACGGCGATCCCGCCGCGAACGATCTTTCGTGGCAATGGGTCGCTTCGACGTTCTCCGACGCGCCGTACATTTTCAACCGCGCGAACCTCGAACGCTATTCGGGCGGGCGCTTCTGCGCCTCGTGCTCTAAGCGCAACGAGGGCTGCCCCTTCGAAGGCGAGTACGAGGCGCTCGCGAGCGCGCTCTTTCCTCAAGGGCGCGGCGAGCCGTCGCCGCAGCCGGAGCTCCGCGCTCCCGCGGATCGGCGCGAGCCCCTCGGTACCGTTCCCGAAAGGGCGCTCGTGTTGCATCATTACGATGCGATGCGCCCGACGCACCCCGCGGCGCGACTCGCGCCCGATGCGCCCGCGCTCTTCGTCAACGACGCGCGGCTCTACGACGAAGCCTCGGTGAATCAGGTCGGAAGGACGATCGTGTACGCCGCGCTGGGAGCGATGCGCTCGGAGTATCGCACGGGCGATCTCGTCGAAGAGGCGCTCCGTTTCGCGAGCGAGGTCGGCGCGGAGGCAGTCGTCGTTACCGAGAGCTCCGATCCCGCGCTTCGGCGCCGCTTCGCGGCGCTCGCCGACCGCATGAAGGTGTCGATCGTTCCCGACGATCCCTTCGTAACGCTCGACGAAGAGGTCGACCTTCGGCGGTTTTCGCGTTATTGGTCGCTCGCGCGACGCTCGTTGAGTACCGCGGCGAGAGCGGCGAATATCGTTCCGCTATTCTCGAACTGAACGAGCGGAGGCACCAGCGTCGGCGTCTCGGTGATGCGTCGGCGCCCGACGAGCGTGCCGAACGGCAGCATCGGCGGCTGGCGAAACGTCGCGATCGAACGAAAGAGTAACTCGGCATAGAGGGCGTTCGCCCAACCGAAGTCGGCGCGCGTGTAGCGCCACCACCCGTTCACGTAGAAACTTTCGTGGATGAGGCCGGCGCTACCGTCGGTCTCCGCGAGTTCGGTGATCGCTTCGGCGACCTCCGGCGACGAGGTAGAGGTGAGCGCGCGGGTGATGATGGAGAGCGGCCAGACGTTGTCGTACGGCGTATGCGGGCTTCCGATTCCCGCGGCGTAGAGGCCGGAGAAATAATATGGATTGCTCGCGCTCAATACGAAATTTCGCGTGCGAACGTAGAGCCGATCGTCGGTGCCGCACCACCCGATATAGGGAAGCGAGAGGAGACTCGGGATGTTCGCATCGTCCATGAGCTTCGCATGGCCGAGGCCGTCGACTTCGTAGGCGTAGATGCGCCGACCGGTACGCGGATCGTCGACGATCCCGTACCGTGCGATGCCGATAAAGACTCGCTCCGCGAGCGTCAGCGCGCGTTTCGCCAGCGCGCGGTCGTGCCACCCGCTCCCCGAAAGCGATGCGAGTTCTTCGAGTGCGATCACTGCGAGTGCGTTTTGCGGAATGTTGTAGCGGTAAACCACCGGATCATCGGAGGGGCGAAAGGCGCTCCAGATCATCCCGGCGTTCGGATTGTATGCGGGGTGGGTCCACGTTTTGTACGGGTAGCGATACGAACTACAGGTCGCGTGCTTGCGTTCGCAGGCGTAGGTGGCGACGATCTTCGCGAACGCTCGGTGCAGCGCCGGCGTGAAGATGCTGCGGTCGTGCGTTTCGTTGTAATAGGTCCACGCTAAGAGCACCGGCCAAGCGAGCGAATCGATCTCCCATTTGCGCTCCCAAATATGAAAATCGGCCTGAAAGGCGTTCGCGTACGGGTCGGTATCGATATCGAGCGCTTCGCGGGCGATCGCGCCGCGGACGCGCAACGCGACCGGTTGATAATAACGAACGAAGGGAATGTAGGGAATCGTCTGTGCCGCCGAATCGCGTAACCACATCGCCGGAATGTCGCCGGTCTGCACGTACGTCGTTCCGTCGGGCTGTGGGAAAAAATCGGTCAACAGCGTGTGAAAGAGCGTCCGTGGATCGATCGTTTTCCGTCGGTGCCCGGTGAGCGGAACGATTAATTGCCAGGCCCGAACCGGCCGTGGAGCGAGCCCGAGCGCGAACGCAACGGCGAGTGCACAGGCGATCGCTCTTCGCGCACTCACCGGAGCGGATCGCGAATGTCGAGCGCGCGCGCGATGATGCTCCGGGCCAACGGCGTGAGATCGACGCGGTCCGCGTTCGTGAGGAGCACGAGGTCGAGATCGTCGCGTCGGAGATGCACGGCGATACTGGAATACCCCGCGACGTAGCCGCGAACCAGCCAAGCCGAGCGACCGAAAATGCGCGTCGCGAGCAAGCCGTCGCCGTACGCGCTCTCGCCGCCTCCGGGAAGCGCGACCGGCGGCAGCGTCGCGGCGAGCCAATCGTGCGAGAGGATCGCGCCGCCGAAAAATGCAGCGTACCAGCGAAGCAGATCGGGAACGTTCGAGGCGAGATCGGCGACGCCGAATCCCAACGTCGGCGAACCCGCGGGGACGTTTCCGCGAGCGTAGGTCGCTCGCGGCTCGAAGGCGGGCCAGGCGACCGCGGTCGCGCGTTCGTGGAGCGGGACGAGGATGCTTTGCTGGAGGATCTGCTGATAGGGCCGGTGCTCGGCCTCCTGAACCGCGAGCGCGAGTGCGAGATAATCGCTGTTCGAATAGGCGGCGCGCGTGCCGGCTGCAAACGCGCGCGGAGCCCGCAACGCCGCATCGTAGAGCGCGAGCGGAGCGATCGGCTCGCGCCGCTCGGGCGAGAAGCCGGGAAGGTTTGCGTAATCGGCGAGCCCCGCCGCCATCGCCAGCGCCTCGCGCACGTTCGCTTCCGGGTCGCCGGGCAGCGGTGTCGAAAACGAGAGCGCTCCCGAACGAATTGCCAGCAGCGTCGCCGCGGCGGTGAACGATTTCGTCAACGAGCCGATCGAAAAAATCGTCGTCGATCGCACGCGCGCGCGCTCGCCCGGGCGCAGAACGCCGTAGCCTCGCTCGTAGAGTGGGTGCCCTCCGCGTGCGATGCCGAGCGCGAGCCCCGGGATCGAATGGTCGCGCATCACGTAGGCGACGATGCGGTCGATGCGCGCTTCGCGCACGACGCCGAGCGTCGCCGCAGCTGCCGGCCGCGAGGACGCGCAGAAAAAAGCCGCGGCGAGCAGGGCGGCATCGGCAAAGGTGCGGCGTCCGCGCCGCGAAGAGAGTCGCATGGTTCACCGCCGCTTTGCGCTCTTCTTCGCGCTGCTCCTGGTCGGTGTCGCC
The DNA here is from genome assembly GCA_021781095.1 of bacterium. Next base: position 3,866 of record JAJXXM010000317.1, on the reverse strand, counting down.
TCGGGGCCGGCGCCGAGCCCGTCGCCGGTGCCGACGCACCCGCCGAGCCTCTTGCGGCGGCTCGAAAATTTTTTCATGTTGCACGGCGTGCATCCACCGCCGCGGCAACCGGCGGGCAGCCCGCTCCCGAAGCGCTATCCGATTCACGGTTCGATGATCGTGCGCTCCGACGCCGCCGTGCGCGTGAGCTGCGGGCGCGGCTTCGTCGCGTGCTACATCCACATCATCGCGACGGCGCAGAACAACGCGCGCCTCGAAGGGGTGCTCTGGGGCCCGAAAGCGTTGCTCGTTCATTTGCACGTAACCGGATCGCCGCGTTCGCCGCACTTTTGGCTAGGGGTCGATAACCGGTACGCATCGCGCGATCGCGCGCACGCCTACCTTCGCGCGCGGCTCTACGTGCCGATCTCCGCATCGATCGACGCGACCGGGATTACCGGTGCGTACGCGGTGAGCGGCTTGCGCGGAGCGTGCACGTTCGACGTCGCTTCGATGGATATCGGCGTCGCCGGATGCTCGAAACTCGATGCGATGACCGTCGCGGGAAGCGTGAGCGTGACGTTACTTCCGGGGATCTGGCCCGACGTTCGCGTGCGCACCGAGAGCGGTGCCATCGTCCTCAACGTACCCGCGGGCTTTCGGGGGCGGGTGCACGCGCGCTCGTTGGAGGGGAGCGTTCGCAATCCGCTCGATGCGGGCTTCGACGAGGGCCGGTTGGAGCTGCAATCGCTCTCCGGCCGGATCGACGTACGCGCGAACCCCTGAAACGGCGCGCCTATGGTGTGAAGGATTTTTAGGCGCGATAGAACTCTGTACCGACGAGAAAAATGCCTCCGCCACGTTCGAGTGCGTTCGTTACGTCGAGCCCCCGATCCCCTCGCGAGTACGAGCATTTATATTCCAACAAAGGGCGCGACTGCAGTAAAAAGCAGATAGAGCGCGCGTGTTTTCTGCTCAGCGGTCGATCTGCTCGCCGACGGAGACTCCGCAATTGCTTGGCCTTATAAAGGCCGCATGTGAGAAACAATCACGCTTTGGCCGCCCTCCTTTTCAGGGACGAAGGCCCAGATATTAATAATGCTCGTGGACACGCAATTGTCGTCGGGGATGTTGTCTTGCAGGAGCGTGAGCGATTTCGGCGATCCCATGCAGACGGCGCTTCCTGTCGGCGGCGCTAACTTCCGAAAAGCGGTGGCTTCCTGGCACAGAAATTGCAGACATTAGAAACACGCTAGCCAGTATCGTTGGTTCCTTTACGCTTATGCGGGTCCAGCCCTTTATGACGGGGGTTCCTCGCGACGACCCTTGAGAGATTTTTGGCGGAGGAAAAAAGTGTGCGAACGAAGGGCGCATCGAGGTACGTGCGAAGCCGTGATATAGACGTCGTTTGCACCTCGATGTTCGACCTCAGCCGTCCGGTGCGTGTGCCGTGCGGATCGAGTGTAGCCTAGGTTGTAAATGCCTTATAGGCGCGATGGAGCCCTATGCCGATGAGCAAAACGCCGCCGCCCCATTCGAGTGCGTTCGTTACGTCGAGTTCTCCGTTCCTTGGCGCGTGTACGAGCGTCCAGATTCCGACAAAGAGCACAACTACAGACATAAGTAGATATAGCGCACGTTTTTTTCGACCGAGGCCGGAGTCGCTCGCGTTTGGCATCATAGGTGGCATCCTTGTAGGGCGGCGTTGTGTTGGTCAAGGGAGAGTTGAGCTTGAGCAGCTTTGAGTGCGTTGTTGGCGGCTAGAACCGCGAAACCCGCAGCTAAGACTGCGGCGCTTACGGGCAGCGTTCCAATCCCTAAGGTCAGGAGGGTTACGATGCTGTCGCTACCTGAGAGCGCTATTAGTGCGGCCAACGCGGCTGCGAGATTTTCCTGATCGGCGGCGACGTTCATTTCATCGATCTTAATCTGTTCAAGTGACGTATGCCCGCCCCCGCCACCGCATCCGCCGGTCGACATTTTTGCGCGGGCCAGATCGGCACTTGTTGGGATCGTTCCTTTATCGATGAACACTCTTCCGTTCGCGAAGCGGTTGATGGCCGCCCCCTCAGTGTTAAAGGACAACTGGTCGACGAGCCTCCCATTGACGTAAATATTGTATCCCGAGGCCGTTTTTACGACTTTCTTGGTGACACTAGCAGCACTTGCAGCGTTGGGCATCATGGCCGTACCAGTGTGCGCACACGCAGTGAGACCGAAGCTCAGCAACGTCACTGCGGCTAGAGCCCTTTGTATACTTTGGCGGCAGCTAGTCGGTTTGGATTCGCTCGAGGGTTCAAGGTGTTTCTCAGCTGAGAATTTCAAAATAGCTCCTTAAATGTAAATAGAAAATTCCGGAGGCGATGCCTGCGGATTGACGCAGGCTTCCCCCCCCCCCAGAAAGCCCTTCGAGGGCGCGTGGAATATTTTGGGAGAACGCGCCGCCGCCCGAACCCGTGAAACTTTTATTTGGCCCCCGCGTACAGTAGGCGGAGGTTGAAACATGAACGCTACCGCAACGCCCAGTCACAGCACGCTTTTACGCTCCTTCGCCCTCGCGGCGATGCTCGGCGCAGCCCTCTTCGGATTCGCTCGCGGATCGGTCGACCGGACGTTGCAGCAGAGCGCCTCGGTCGCCGGAGGTCGGCGCGTCGTCTTCGATTGTTCGAAGGCGCGTGTTTCCTGCGACGTCTCCGCGATCGGCTCCGCGACGCAGCAGGTGCAGGTCACGGCGAACGTCTCGGGCCCCGACGCCGCCAACGTCGAGATTTTGCGCGAGCCCGGGAGCGCGCATTTCGTCGTCGAGCTCAAGGACCAGCCGACGGATTCTAGGTCGCTCTGGTCGATCGTCGACCGCGTGTTCCATCCGTCGACGTGGTATCGACCCAATGCCTACGCATCGGTAGCGCTACGCGTACCTTCCGATAGCGAACTCGTGATCTCCAATACGAACGATCGCATTCACGTGCGCGGCGTTCGCGCGCGCCTTTCGCTCTCCGATGTGAACGGCAGCGTTTGGACGCGCGATAGTGCCGACGTCCATGCCTCTACCGTGAACGGCTCGCTCTATCTCTCGCTTCCCGCCGCGACGCCGGAGATCGATGCGAGCAGCGTGAACGGCAAAATCGTCGTCACTCTCGACGGGAACTTCACCGGGCGCGTCTCGACCTCGACGGTCAACGGCCACGTCAGCAATCCGTTCGGGAACGGGAACGGCGCCGGGCGCCTGAAACTCTCGACGGTGAACGGGAGCATCACCCTTCAGCGCGGATAATTCGGTCGGTGCGGCAGGTGCCCGCGAGCGATGGATAGCACCGAAGCCGACGAGATGCTCAGCCTCGAAAACCTTCTTGTTGAATTCGATGCCGGTCGCCCGCGCGGGCTCGCGCGGGCGATTACGCGTGCGGAATCCGGCGACGGCGCCTCCCTCATGCGTTCGCTCTACGCGCGCACCGGTAGGGCGCTGACGATCGGGCTCACCGGGCCGCCGGGCGTCGGAAAATCGACGCTTACGTCGGCGTTGGTGAAAAAAGCGCGCAGCCTCGATAAGAGCGTCGGCGTGATCTCGGTCGATCCGTCATCGCCGTTCTCGCACGGCGCGTTGTTGGGCGATCGCATTCGGCTCACCGAGCATTTCGTCGATCCCAAGGTCTTCATTCGCTCGATGGCCGCGCGCGGACATCTCGGCGGCGTTTCGGGAGCGACCGGCGACGCCGTGCTGTTGATGGATGCGTTCGGTCTCGACGTTATTATTGTCGAGACCGTCGGCGTCGGGCAAAGCGAGATCGAGATCGCCGAACTCGCACAGAGTACGCTCGTTGCGTTGCAGCCGGGGAGCGGCGATTCCATTCAGGTCCTCAAAGCCGGAATTATGGAGATCGCCGATA
>JAJXXM010000187.1:345-8732 GCA_021781095.1 bacterium | reverse complement strand
GACCCCCGCAATCTCCGTCTCGTATCGCAGGTGCGCACCATTGCCGCGCGCGGCGCGATCGAGCGCGCGCGGGAGCGCGCCGATGCCGCCGAACGGAAAGAAAATGCCTTCGCCGAGTTCGGTAAAGAGCAAGAGCCGATAGAGCAACGGTGCATCGAAGGGCGACATCCCGAGGTACATCGATTGAAACGAAAAGGCTCCGGCGACGCGCGGATCGCCGAAACTCCGCGACGCCTGCGCGCCGAGGTGCCGAAAGGCTCCGGTGGAAAAGAGCGCGGCGATCCGTTCGGGTGAAAGAAAATGCGCGAACGACCGAATGCGCTCGCCGACGAAGAGACGACGCGAGCGTTGGTAGGCGTCGGCGGCATCGGCGAAATAGCGCAAAAAGTCGCGGCTCGAGCCGGGAGCGAACGCTTCGAGCGAGCGCATGGTCTCGGAGAGGAGCGAGGAGATGACCAGCTGCTTTCCGTCGGCGTAGTTGAGCCGATAATTCGGACGGAGCCGCAGCATCGGCACCTCACGATCGAAATCGCCGCCCCAGCGCGCGAAGGCATCGCGATAGACGTCGGGCATAAAGAGGAGCGTCGGGCCGAGATCGAAGGTGAATCCATCCCACGTCATCGCTGCGGCGCGCCCACCCGGGACGCTCTGCTTCTCGAAGAGGCTCACACGGAACCCACGATGCGCGAGCAGGGCCGCCGCGGTCAACCCGGCGACGCCTGCCCCCACGATCGCGATATGCTTCGACGATGCTGCGCTCATCTCGCTGCGGGTAACCCGCACGGCGCGCGCGCGGTTGCCCGGCGCACGGGACGCTCGTCGCGCGCGCGCGAAGAGAGTGAGGATGGCCAAAACCCGAGCGGTATTCTTCTGTAGCGCCTGCGGATTTGAATCTGCGCGCTGGCTCGGACGTTGTCCGCAATGCTCGGCATGGAACACCTTCGAGGAACGGCCGCGCGAGGCGGCGCGTCCGATGCGCTCGATGCGCGGGCCGAGCGTGGAACCGATTCCGCTGCACGACGTCGAGAGCGCGCATCACGTTCGTATCGCGACCGGCATGCCGGAGTTCGATGTCGTGCTCGGCGGCGGCATCGTTCCGGGAAGCGTGACGCTCGTCGGCGGCCCACCCGGCGCCGGCAAATCGACGCTCTTGCTCCAAATCGCCGCGCGCCTGCAACTCGCCGGCCCGGTGCTCTACGTTTGCGGCGAAGAGTCCGCCGCGCAAGTGAAATTACGCGCCGCGCGATTGAAGCTCGATTCCTCGTTGCTGCTCTTTCCCGAGACCGATCTCCACGCCGTTCTCGATGCCGCGGCGCGCATCGCGCCACGCGCGATGATCGTCGACTCGATCCAAACCGTGCGGCTTCCCGAGAGCGAGAGCTACGCCGGGAGCGTCGGCCAGGTGCGCGACTGCACGCAGGCGTTGGTCGAGTTCTCAAAACGTACCGGATGCGCGACGTTCATCGTCGGCCACGTCACCAAGGACGGCAGCATCGCCGGGCCGCGCCTGCTCGAACATCTCGTCGATACCGTGCTCTATTTCGAGGGCGAGGTTCAGGGCGATTATCGCATTCTCCGCGCCTATAAAAATCGTTTCGGTTCGATCGACGAGATCTGCGTCTTCTCCATGCACGACGACGGCCTTCACGATGTGGCGAACCCCTCCGAAATCTTTCTCGCCGGGCGCGATGCCCGGCCGAGCGGCAGCTGCGTCGTCGCCTCGATTCTCGGCTCGCGCCCGGTGCTCGTCGAAGTGCAAGCGCTCGTCGGCGAGAGCAGCTTCGGCACGCCGCGCCGCTTGGCGAACAATCTCGATCCGGCGCGCCTCGCGATGATTATCGCCGTGCTCGAACGGCGCGCCGGCATGATGCTCGGTTCGCACGATATCTACGCCTCGGTCGCCGGTGGCCTGCGCGTCAGCGAGCCCGCCGCCGATCTCGGCATCGCCCTCGCCATTGCATCGTCGCTGCGCGACCGTGCCGTGGGAGCGGATGTCGTCGCCTACGGTGAGCTCGGGCTCTCCGGCGAGGTGCGCGCGGTGAGCGCGGCATCGCGGCGTGCGGCGGAGGCAAAGCGGTTGGGATACGGCATGCACGTCAGCGCGGAGCGATTTCCCGATATCGGTTCGGCGATCGCCGAGGTGCTGGGCTAGCGCTCGTGCACCTCTTCGAACTCGTCCCCAATCTCTCCGAGGGGCGCAACGACGAAACGATACGGCGCGCCATCGTCGCGGTTGAAGCGACGGGCGCGCACGTCCTCGACCGTAGCTCCGACGCGGCGCACCACCGCAGCGTTCTCACGATCGTGGGAGACGGCAAATGCCTGCTCCGAGCGGCACTCGCGCTCGCACGCGTCGCCCGCGATCGCATCGACCTTCGCTCGCACCACGGCCTCCATCCGCGCATCGGCGCACTCGACGTGCTGCCCTTCGTTCCGCTCGGCGACGCACCGATGGCCGAAGCGGTCGATCTCGCGCGCAGCGCGGCACGCGAAATTTGGCAATGCGAGGGAATTCCGAGTTTCCTCTACGGCGAAGCCGCACTGATCCCCGAGCGACGATTGCTCGCCAACGCCCGGCGCGACGGCTTCGAGGGGCTCGCAGCTCGCTTCGCGCGGAACGACCGCCCCGATATCGGCGATATCCCCGCTCACGAGAGTGCCGGGGCGATCGCGGTCGGCGCACGCGAGATCCTCGTCGCTTGGAATATCGAACTCGAGAGCGAGGACATCGCAGCGGGGAGAGCGATCGCCGCCGAGCTGCGCGAACGCAACGGCGGCCTTCCCGGCATTCGCGCGCTCGCCTTTCGGCTCGACGACAGGCGCGTGCAACTCTCGTTCAATATCACGCAGTATCGCGCGACCTCGCCGATGCAGCTGCGACGCAGCGCCGAAGCGGCCGCTGCAAAGCGTGGCATAACGTTAGGAAGAAGCGAGCTAATCGGTCTCATTCCGCGCGACGCACTCGACGATGCGGTCGCAGACTACCTCGCACTCGATAACGGCGCGATTCGCTAGCGCCCCTTTTTTTGCCGCGACCCAGGGCACAGCCCCGTACCTCGAAGCCACGATTCGACGCCCCGGGCAATGAGCCGATCCCCGCGAACGTTTGGGTGGATACCATCTCGCTGAAGGTAACGCGCGCGTGGCGCAGGCAGCACCAAAGCGAGGCGTGCCGCATGCTCGACGCGCGCGTCGCGGTCAATTTGCGCATACAGGCGGCGTTGCTTCCCGGCCAACGTCGGCGCGAGAATGCCCATCTCGTCGATCCGAGGGGTCGTAACAATCAGGGTCGGCGCCGCGAAAACAAATGGATCGAGCCACCGGCGAACGGCACCGCGAGGTGCAGGCACGTATGCATCGATGAAGGAGATCACGATCACGATCCCCCCAACGTGAACCGGGATCCTCGGCCGACGGAGTAGCGTCGGCACGTCGGGTGTTGCGCTCACCTGCGCCGAAACGCCGCACCGTCGTGCGACGAGGTGTGGGAAAGCGAAGGCGGTGCTCGATAGCCCGTACCCGGCAGTCTCGCTTGCGCCTAGGAACAACACGACCGGCCGCTTCGCTGCGGCGGCTTCGCAGTACGTGCTCGAGAGTAGCAGCAACATCGTTATAGCCGCCATCGGCAGCGACCGGGCCGTCACGGGGCACTTGCCGAGGTAACGATATGCGGAGTGATCACGACGTAGAGATTCGTTACCTCGTGCGTCGTGCTCTCCAGCTTGAAGAGATCGCCGAAGAGCGGTATCCGCGATAGGAGCGGGACGCGTGCGATCGAGGTGATGTCGTTGTTTTGCAGCAGCCCACCGATCACGAACGGCTGCCCGTTCCGAACCCGTACGGTGGCAATGGCCTGGCGCTGGCTGATCTGCGGAATGTTCCCCTGGATAAAGCCCGTCACGTTGGAGACTTCTGCAAGCACCACCGACGTTACGTACCCGCTGCTGGAGACATAGGGGCGAACTTGAAGGTGGACGCCGACGTTGACGTATTGCAACTGCTCCTGAACGGTCGGCGGATTCCCGGGATAGGTAATCGTCGTCACGACCGGGAGTGCATCGCCGGTAAGGATCGAGGCCTCCGTGCCGCTCAGCGTACGCAGCCGCGGGGCCGAAATAAGCGTCCCTTTCCCTTGCTGGATCAACGCGAAGAGCTGCGCCTGAAAGGTCGCCTGAAGTTGCGGTTTCTGGAGCGTCTGCGAAAGCAGCGTTGCAGTCGCGAACGGTCCGTTCTGCGCGAAGTTAATGCCGACTTGTCGCGCACCGCTGCTCGTCAGCTCGAAGATCTTCGCATCGAGTTGCACGCTTGTCTGGCGAGCGTCGGGGCGATCGACCGCTTTTATCTCCGCAACGATCGGCGCGACCTGTTCAGGCGTTCCGGTGACGATAACCGCGTTGAGCCGACGATCAATAGCTACGTTATCCGAGATGCGTTGCGACCCGAGCTGATTGCGCATATCGAGGGTGAGCGAACCGCCCGGAAGCGTGCCGCCGAAGGATTGCCCACCTCCGTAACCACCGCCGCTCAAGGGAGCCTGCGAAAGGATTGAGGTCGTCTGGAACGACCGGCCACCGTGCATCGGCGAAGGCGAAAAGAGCGCTGCTATCTCGTCGAGGCTGGCATGACGCAGGCGCACGACTTGCGTGATCGTCGCGAGCGAAGAGGCCGGAGCCACGATTGATGCAGTAATCGTTTGCCCCATCGCGGTCGTCGGTGCAAGATAAATCGTGAGATCCGATACCCCAGGAACGACCCGCGGAGTCACAGGTTCCGAGGTCGAGAGATCGAGCGTGACGCTGCTTCCCACGCTAATAAGACGAAGCGAGGAAACGATCCCCCGCGCGCGCGGCACATGTACACCCGCGGAGCGCACCATCGCACGCGAAAAAACGAACACAAACGACGTCGACGAGCGATTGACCACAGTATAAGGCGCAAGGCCGCCTGAGAATCGAACCCGCACCGAGACACCGTTGGCACTCTCGTGAAGCGAAGCGTGCGTCAGCACGTAGCCGGGTAACGCCTCCACCGAGCGGCACGTAAAACAGCCGATGAGGTTCGCAGCGACGAGTGCCAAGAGAATCCTACGCCAAAGGTGCGCGTGCACGGCACCCGCTATGCGACACATTCGTCCGAATTCCGGCCTACAGGCTTCCCTCTGGCGGGAAGACAACATGCCAGCCACGTTTTTGCCCATCGCAAACATTAGCAACTTCGATTACCGATTTCCCGGCGTCGGCAAATCGTGGTGCAGAATCAATAATTGCCGACATCGGCTGCGGGAATGCCCATTCCACGCTGCCTAAGACGGGTCTTCCATTACCTCCGTTTACGCGCATAAGGTCGTAACCTGCTTTAAATAAAATAAAGCGTGCGGAATACTTCACCGTAAGACAGCGCCGTTGATCGGTCTTGTTTGACCACCACGGCAGGCGGGCCGACAGTGGTGTTAGGGAAATCATTTTCGCAAGACGCAACGTACCGACCGAAACCGCAAAAGACTGACCAATCGAACTAGAGCCTAATAGTCTCCAATCGTCCTCTCGCGCGATATCTTTACCTTTGGTCGTCAATCGAGTCACAAAGACATCGAGCCGCCCAGTTGCTTGATTCCCTCGCGGTAAGCGAACGATTGTTACAATTCCACTGCGCACAAGGGGCAACGCCTTCCTATTCTGGTTCGGCAAAAGCCGTCCGGTTCCAACGTAATAGATAATCGGGCTCTTCGCCAAAAACACTCGAATCGCCAAGGCAATCTGAGGGCTCTGCGATCTTGCGTACGACGCCGCTTGCCACGATCTTATCCTAGCGCAGCTGTTAAAGCCCACGATGCACGAAAAGGCGAGAAGCAATCGTCGTGAGTTTCCTATCATGACGCCGAGACGGCCCTATCGCCGCATTTACATCGCGGACGACTTCTAAATGCCTCTGGTCGACGAGAGGGCAGCACAGAGGCGCTGCCTCGGTCGGCGCAATATATGTATGTCATTTAGTCATTCGACCCAAGGATTCGTCCGGAAAAAGCATCCACCGCGACAACGTCACCGTTTTTCAACGTAAACAGCCACGCCGGATGCTCCATCGAATCACCGCTTAAGATTCCCCCGGTCCAGTAGCCGCTGCGATAGGAAACGACATTTTGCGGTGCGGGGAGCGTAAGCGACGCGGTGTATGCATCGATCGAGGCTTGTCCGGTAGAACGGCCGGCTGACATGATCTGACGGGTACCGGCGGGCTCGCGCCAGAGATAGTAGGAGTACGGGACGCTCGGAGTATCCGTTACCGTCGTTTTTGACGAGACGCAGATGATAATCGGATGCTGGTAGCCGTTTGGAATTATTACCTTATGCTGCAAGCACTCGGTCGTTACGGTGTGAACGTCGTCTATATCGACGATGATCGCGTCGCCTCCCGCAACGGGCGCATTATCGTGAGTCCAAATGAGCTCGTACGCGATCAGCACGCGGCTACCGCTGCCGTCGGCGGTGGTGTAGACTGGAACGATCGACGACAGCGCTGCATCGCCTGGCATACCCGAGCTTTCGTTGATATATTGCTCGGCTGTCGTAATTGCGTCAGCTTGCGAAAACTGAATCGGATTGCTCAAAATATGGCCGTAATAGACGACACCGCCGGAGGTGCCGTAGTAATCGGCAACCGTAAGCCCACCTTGCGTCTCGTAGCGCCGCACACCGTTAGCATCCGTTACAGAAATTGGCCCAACTGCTGGAACAGCTTCTTGTACGCGTTGAAGAAGGCCCGGAACATCGACGACGCGGGCTTGAAGGGCCTGCGGCTCGAGCGTAAAAGTCGCATGAGCAACCGGAGTGGTCATTAGGATGTTTGAAAATCCGTTGGGATTGGTAAAACAAAGGTTTCCTCCAAGCGACTGATTGAACGTTCCGTTTTGCCCGGAAAAAACGTCATTCTCCGCATGGCAGTCCTGAATGATCGCCCACCGATGCGACATCCCTGCGCTTTGGCTTGCTTGGATCCATGCATCGTTAAGGTCTTGCGGCTTCGACGCAGTAATATTGTCGACGAAAAGCGTCATCGCCGTTTCACCCTTCGTGTCAGTGACATCGCATTCCCTGGTTTGACTATACTGGTTTGAGGTTGAGCAGCTTCCGGGTGCCTGCCAATAGCCGTACACACCGCGGAGCGACGCCCCGGTTTGAACACCGTTTTCAAGATTGTCTCCCGAGGTATCGCCAAATAGGTTAGCCCAGCTTCCGGTGGGGACAATATCCGCCGAATCGTCGCCTGGATCCACGTTTGCATCGGGCGCCACTGTATCAGAGCTGTCGAGAAAGAGCCACTTAATGCTGTGCCCGAGAAAGGGCGTCCCGACGGTATTCGGGGGCGAATTTCCTTGCTGCCCTTGAGAGGATCCAACCCCCCAGAAACTTTGGTTGATGGAGCCCGTGGTTAGACACGCGTCGCTGAACAATATGTCGCCAGTGTTTCCATGGCCTCCGAAAAATATCGCCGAGGCGCCTTGATTCACTGCACTGACGATGCTATCCGCAGTGACATTCGGCTGCTGACCGCTTTCAGTTGCCGGATCGGTCTGAAAATCGATATCTCTCCATCCTGCATTCGTGAGCGTGGTTGAGATGTTGCTCTCCTCCGCAGGGTGGCCGCTAAGATTTCCGTCCAAACATCCCGGATAATAATCGACGCCGAACGCTGCAAAGGATCCAGGTGGAGGTGTCGGCGGTGCCGATATATAATTGAAAAGACTCTGTGCAGCCCCGCAACCCACCAGCGGAACCGCAAGCAATGCGATTGAAAACGCTGTTTGAAGTATCGTGAAAAGCCATGAATGGTGTTTCATATTGCCGTACCCCTAAAACGCGTTCACAGGGAAGCCGTGCGCCCGGGCTGTAGCCGCCGAAGCAGGCGAGATGCTGCGCTGCAGTAACGCACCGGTTCGCGGGTTATACACATACGAATAGAGCGATGTAATCGCAACACCGTAAACCCTCGTGGATCCCAATATCACAACTTGAAACGCTGAAATAGGCCCACGCGCTCCTCGGAACGCAACCACGCCCCGTGAGATAAGAACGGGATTTAGGAGCCGCCAGTGCGGAGATTGCCGACTCGGAGCGCCAAAGTGCCCCTTCCGCTGGCCGTTACCTTCTTTCTCCTGTCGATAGGTGCGGTGAACGGCGTCACCTACGAGATATTTCAAAGTTATTCGATTGGGTAGTACGCGAGTAAGGGGAGCCGACCGAGCTACGGAAACGCTTAAGAACAAGAAAAAAGAAAATGCGACAAACGTCATTTTCCGAAATACCGGCAATGTAGAACCTCCAAATAGCGATAGCAGCAGATAGCGCTGGCCTGCACGCTCACCCCCCACTCCCCCGCGGTCTCTAAGG
>JAJXXM010000187.1:0-335 GCA_021781095.1 bacterium | reverse complement strand
AAAAACCGCGCATAAATATCAAACCCAACAACATGTGGGCGGGTGGCGCTGGTGTCTTCCCCCCCCCCCCCCCCCCCGTGTAATCCCTGCCATCGCAGGCGCCCTAATTTACCGTCGCGACAATCGACCGGCGATTGTTCTTGCGCATTGTCGTGATTTCGAAACGGGGCCGACGGCGAGTCTGTCGGCCTCGTTCCGCGCGACGCAGAGGATGAGCGTAGTTCACAAAAGTCGTCGGCGCCGCAGGCGCCACGCCTATGATGCTAGTTTGCGCTCGTGATGCTCGACACGCGCGGGCGCAGTTCCTCCGGCGTCATTCCGGAGACGACGATGGT
>JAJXXM010000348.1 GCA_021781095.1 bacterium | reverse complement strand
GTCTGATCGCTCGTAGCCGTTTCCCGAACTTGAAGTCGGAGGAACCATGCCGCAGGGACGCATTCTCGTCATAGAAGATGATGACGATGTCGCAGCTCTCGAACGTAGCGTACTCGAACGCGCCGGGTACGAGGTTCGCGTCACCGGGTCGGGCGTCGAAGGGCTTGAAATTGCAGCCGATCAGCGCCCCGATGTCGTCGTACTCGACGTCGGCCTTCCGGATATCTCGGGGCTCGACGTCTGCACGTCACTCTGCAATACCCAGAACTGCTATATCCTCATGGTGAGCGGGCATACGCGCGAACAGGATATACTTTTGGGGCTCGGGCTCGGCGCGGACGACTACATCACCAAACCGTTCTCCGGCAACGAACTCGTCGCGCGCGTCGCGTCGTTTCTCCGGCGCCGGGATCGCTCGGTAGCCATCCGCGAGCTCGATTCGCAATTGCGGATCGGGGAGGCGGTTCTCGACCGCGATCAGCACGCTATCGTGCATGGAGCGACGACGGCGACCCTGACCGCGTTGGAATTCCGGCTCCTCTGGTTCTTGGCCGAGGCGGAGGGACGGCTCCTCACGCGGGCCCAGATCCTCCAGCACGTCTGGAACGATACGTCGGGGGTCCCGACGCGCGTGGTCGACGTGCATATCGCCGCCCTCCGCAAGAAAATCAGCGAGATCGCCGCACCCCTCGAAATCGCGAGCGTTCGCGGCATCGGCTATCGCCTCGACAAACCGTAAACGAGAAAAAGGGAGGGCATCGCCGCCCTTCGTCCGTAGCCTATGGGGGTGCAACTCCGTTCTCTCATCGCGGCGGCATTGGCCGCCGTTTTGCTGGGCGCCGCGCCCGCTACCACCCGCCTCTATAGCGCCCCCGCCGGAAATCGTCCGGCGGGCATCCCGCATCCCGGGCTGCCCTTCGTGGCGATTCTTCCGAGCGGGCGCATCGTCGCTCCCGTCGGCAAGAGCGTCGCGATCGGCGCGAGCGTCACCGCGCTCGCATTGATCCCCGGGGGGCGCTTCGCCGTCGTGGGCGGGCGCGCCGCGAGCGGCGGGACGCTGCTGCAAACGGTCGATACGCGCACGATGCAGATCGTGGCCCGCGTTCCCAATAGCGGCTCGCGTACCGAAATCATCGGCGGGCTGATCGCTCTTCACGATCCCGCAATGCCCAGCCGGACGATCCTCGTCGCCTCGGAGGCGCGGGCCGGAAAAATCGCGCTCTTTTCGGTGGGCGCCGACGGATCGCTCGCGCAGATCCACCCGGGGATCTCGCTTCCGGGCAGCGACCCCGAGCCGATGCACCTCGCATTAGCGGAATCGGGGCATCTGCTGCTCGTCGCGGACGATCGCAACGCTCGCGTCGATACGATCGACCTCGCGACGCGCAGGCCGGTCGCCTCGATGAGCGTCGGTGCGCTTCCCAGCGGCCTTGCCGCATTCGGGCCGCGCATCTTCGCCGCGGGCGCGGCGGCGAGCGCTTCAAACCTGGCGGTGCGCTCGCTCGATTCCTCGACGGCGAGCTCGGAAAACATCCCCCTCGATGCTCCGCTCGACGGGGCGACGACGGTTGGCGGCGTCGATCCCGAAGCGGTGGCGATCGAGCCGGGTGGGCGCTTTGCCTACGTCACGCTCGCCGGCGTCGATCGCGTTGTCGCCGTCTCTCTTGGCGATGCGCCGCACGTGGTGGACGGCATCGATCTGCGACTCTTTGCCGACGCGCCCTACGGAACGATGCCGACGGCGATGGTTCCCTCGATGACCGGGCACGAGCTCTTCGTCGCACTCTCGGGGCTCAACGCCGTAGCCGTGCTCGACGCGAGTACGCCGGGTGTCCTCCATCGGCTCGGTCTCATCCCCACGGGTGCGCGCCCGATCGCCGTATCGCTCGCTCCCAACGACAAACTCTTGTTCGTTGCAAATGCGGAAGGCAACGGCGTGAGCGCGACGCTCGAGCGGATCGCGCTGACGAAAATTCCACTCGAACGGACGACCCTCTCGGCGCTCCGCTACTCGCGCGTCTCGCACCTCGTGCGCGGCGGCACGCTCGTTCCGCCGTTACGTTCGGGGCGGAAGAGCGACGCCATCGCTCACGTCGTCGATATCTCGCTCGGTCCCACGTATTTTAATTCGACACCGAATCTTCGCGTGCTCGCGAATGATTTTGCCGTGGTTGGCGATTACTACGCCGACGCCCCCACGAGTGAGCTCGGTTCGCAGTTGACCTATTCGGGAACGATCACGCCTTCGGCGTGGCTCCTCGATACGTTTCGCGGGCGCCGCTCCGTCGCTGCGATGCCGCCCGATCTCTACCCGCGCAGCGGATATATCGTCAACGCCCTCGCGCGGGCGGGAATGAGTTACCGCGTTTATGGAGCGATGGTGCCGGAAGGGCCGATGGCGATCGGTATTCCCTTGCTGCACGTCCTTCATGGGGCCGTTGGATACGCTCCGAAGCCCGGCGCGCGCGCGAGCGATCGAGCGCTTGCCGACGCATTCGTTTCTCAGTACGCACGCGAAGCGCGGCGCGGGGACATTCCCACGTATCAAGCGATCGAGCTCTCGTCGAATAATCCGCTCGTGCAGGATCGCGCGCTTGGGAAGATCGTCGATGCGATTGTAAAAAGCAATGCGTGGGGATCGACCGCGATATTCATCTCTCCGCGCCAGGCGATCGGGGCGACCGCGGCCGACCCGAAGCACAGCTTCGCAGTGATCGTCTCGCCGTATGCCAAGCGCGGCTTTCTCGGCCACGCACACGCGAGCACCGCGAGCGTGCTGAAGACCGAGGAGGAAATTCTCGGGCTTCCGGCGCTCTCACTCGGCGATCTTCTGGCCTCCGACCTCGCTAATTATTTTACCTCGACGGTCGACGAATCGATCCCCGAACTCGGAACGAACGAAAGGATGCAGCGATGAGCGGCAACGTTCAACTTCACTACGGTCCGCGCCTTATCGGGTCGCCGACCGGCATGCTGCGGCGCGCGGCGCTGGTACGGCCGAGCGCGGCGATCGAACGCGCGGTTCCGCTCCCTTCGGAGCCGTCGGCGATATACGCGCGCGCGCTGGAACAGCACGAGAACCTGCGCAAGCTTCTCGTTTCGTTCGGCGTCGAAATTATCGAAATTGCGGGCTCGGCGCTCGACCCGTTGGAGAGCGCGGTAGCCCAAAGCGCCGTTTGCCTCGAAGACGGCGTCGCGATCATGCGTCCTAGCGTCATGGAACGACGCGCCGCAACCGACCGTACGCGCGCTGCGTTCGCTCGCGAAGAAATTCCGATTGCGGGGCATATCGCGGCCCCGGCGTTTTATAGCGGCGACGACGTCCTTTTGCTCGGCGCGCGTGCATTTCTCGGCGTGGGAGCGTTGAGCAACGAACTCGGTCGCCGCGGAATGACCTCGTTGCTGACCGCCCACGGGTACCGCTGTACGCACGTCGAGATCGCGCGGAAGAGCCTCTCCTTGCGCTCGGTCGTCGCGCCGATCGATCCCGAAACCATCGCCTTCGTCGACGATGCCGTCGATGCGTCGGCATTTGCCGGATTGCATCGCATCGTTCTCCCACGCGGCGAAGAGCGAGCGGCGGGGCTGATGTTGCTGAACGAACGTCACGCACTCGTCGACCTGCGGTATCGCGAGTCGCTGCGTATTCTCGACCGCGCGGGCGTGAGCATCGAATGCTTCGACTGCTACGAATTTACGAAGGTCGGGATGACGCCATCCTCGCTGGTCCTGGCGGTCGCACGATCGTGAGTGAAGGCATGCGCGTGGCGATCGTTTCCGACATCCACGGAAATCTCGTGGCGCTCGATGCCTGCCTCGCCGACCTGGCCGCGCAAGGGGGCGCCGATGCGATCGTCGCTGCGGGCGATCTTTGTGCCGATGGGCCGCGCCCGCGGAAAGTGTTGCAGCGCCTCTCGGAGATCGGCGCGCAATGCGTGCGCGGGAATACCGATCGCTATCTGGCGATGCCGGGCGAAGAGCGCTTCGAAGGTGAGGAAGCGCGCCTCGCATGGACGCGTCGCGAGCTTGGGGAGAAGTGGCTCGCGTGGCTGCGCGATCTCCCATTCGCATTGCGCATCGGCGAGGCGCCCGAAGAATTGCTCGTCGTTCATGCCAATCCCGCAAATGACGACGAGCACCTTTGGCCCGATGCCGACGACGCAACGCTCGAGCGCACGATCGGTACGGAGGCGGCATCGGTGATCGCCTTCGGGCACCTGCACCTTCCCTACGTCCGTTCGTGGCGCGGCCGATTGCTGGTGAACGTCGCCTCGGCCGGGCTGCCGAAGGATGGCGACCCGCGCGCCTGCTACGCGTTGCTCACGCTGCGCTCCGGTGGTTGGCAAGTAAAACACCGTCGCGTTGAATTCGACGTCAAGCGCGTCGCCGCGCAACTCGCGGAGTGCGGAATCCCGGGCAGCATGCGGTTGATCGCGACCCTCCGCCGCCATCGCTACAAACGCCTTACGAGCATCATTCCATGAGCGAGTTCGCGCTGCAGATCGAGGGCCTCGTGAAGCGCTACGGCGACTTCGTTGCCGTCGACGGTATCTCGATGAACGTGCCGCAAGGAGCGTTCTTCGGGTTTCTCGGGCCAAACGGCGCCGGCAAGACGACGACCATCGGGGCGTGCGTCGGCTTGGTGCGCCCGACCTCCGGGAAAATTTCGATCTTCGGGTTCGATACGGAGCGGCAGTGGCGCGAGGCGCGGCGCCTGATCGGCTTATGTCCGCAGGAGATCAATCTCGATCGTTATCTTTCGATACGCGATATCCTGATCTATCAAGCAGGGTACTTCGGGCTGCGTGGCCCGAGCGTGCGCGCGCGCGCCGACGACCTGCTCGAACGCTTCTCGCTTGCGGATAAGGCGAATGGCGAATATACGAAGCTCTCCGGCGGTATGAAACGCCGGTTGATGATCGCGCGCTCGTTGATTCACGAACCGAAGCTCCTGGTGCTCGACGAACCGACGGCCGGCGTCGACGTGGAGCTGCGCCTCGAGTTATGGGATCTTCTTCGGCGCCTGAATGCCGAAGGAACGACGATCGTCCTGACCACGCATTATTTGGAGGAGGCCGAAGCGCTCTGCAAACGGATCGCCATCGTTCGGGCGGGCCGGATCGTTACCGAACAAGACACGAGCGATCTCGTTCGCGACCGAGACCTTCAAGACGTGTTTTTGGAGTTGACGCGATGAACGCCGTCAATTGGGTCGGCTTGCTCACGGTGGCGAAGCGCGAGATCGTGCGTTCGCTGAAGGTCATCAATCAGGTCGTGTGGCCGCCGGTCATCACGACGTTGCTCTACGTATTCGTCTTCGGCCTCGCCATCGGCAGCCGCATCCAGAACGTCGGCGGGGTGAGTTACGCGCAGTTCCTCATTCCCGGCCTCATCATGCTGCAGACGATCTCGACGGCATACGACGAGTGCGCGAGTTCGTTTTTTCAGGGGCGATTCATGAACTCCATTCAAGAGTTATTGGTCGCGCCGCTCGCCGCCGGAGAGATCCTCGTGGGGTTCCTGATGGGGAGCCTCGCTCGCGCCTTTCTCATTGCCATCCTCATCGGCGGGCTCGGGGTTCTTTTGGTCCATGCGGTTCCACAGAATTGGTGGCTCGCCGTCCTCTGCATCGTGCTCGTTACGACGCTATTCTCGTCGTTGGGATTGATATTCGGGCTGATGGCCGAACGCTTCGATCACATCGCGGCGTTCGTCACCTTCGTCATCACGCCGCTCACGTTCGTCGGCGGAGTCTTCACCTCGGCGACCATGCTGCCGGCGAATCTTCGTTCGATCGAGCTCTTCAATCCGATTTTTTATATCATCGATGCATTCCGGTATAGTTATACCGGCAACGGTTACCTTCCACTCGGCTATTCGCTCGGGGCCATTGCGGCGCTCGCGGCGATCGCCGTGGTTATCGCCCTCCGCCTCATCGCGATCGGCTACAAGCTTCGGGCGTAACGGATCTCAATCGCGCGAAGCGTCCGCCTCGCGTTCCTCAGGATATCGGCGTGCAACGAGCCGTTGCAGGAGATAGCCCAGCAGGACGACGCCCCACAGCCAATGATTTGCCAGCAGCCTCGGTGCCGCGGCGATCGCGATGGCGAGCAGTGCAAAAACGAGCGCCAAAACCTCGGAGCGCAGGCCTTCGCCCCACTGTGGGGATGGAGCGCCGCTCGCCGCCGGAATCGGCGCGTGCGGAAAGAGCGCCGGGAGTTTCGCGGCGTAGGCATCGTACTCGGCGCCGAAGCGAGCGTGCAGCACCGCACTTTCGTGATTCGAGAGCGCCACGATAAAGAGCAACATCGCAATGACGAGGATCGGGATGCCCAACGGCGGCATCAAGAGTGCGATCCACGGTAGAAAGAGCAGGTTGCCGAAATAGAGCGGATTGCGGAGATAGCGGAATGGCCCGGCGACGACGAGCCGGATCGCGGTGGCGTCGGCGGCCCAGACGGTCGACGCACGGAGATAGGCTGCGCCCCAACAACGCATCAAGAACGCTGCGACCGGAAAGATCGCGCCGATGGCGAGAATCAACCGAAAGCGTTCGATCCCTTCGCCTCCGGCGAGTTGCCACGCCGCCGGCAGGGTCGATTGACCGCTCGCGATCGAGATGCCGTACGCGAGATAAAAGCTTAAAAAGACGATCGCGAACATCATGAGTCCGCGCATGCGATACCAGAGTGGAGACGAGCTCATCGTGCGGCATCCTTATCGAAGAAGAAGGGGTTTTCGTTCCGCTCCCAGCCGATGCGCGTCGGCGGCCCGTGCCCCGGAAAGACGGCGGTCTCCTCGGGAAGCGTGAAGAGTTCTCGGCGGATACTCGCGAGGATATCGGTGTAGCCGAAGCGATCGCCGAAGCAGCCGCCGACGCTGCCGGCAAAGAGCGTGTCGCCGGTAAAGAGCAGATCGCCGATGAGAAAACAGGACGAACCGTCGGTGTGTCCGGGCGTTGGGATCGATGCGATCGTCGTCGATCCAAATGGGAGGCGCTCCCCTTTTCGAACCGGGAGCGCGCGTTTTGCAAGCGCTCCGATCGCGGGCGCATCGACGTCGTGCATGACGATGCGTGCATCGGGATAGGTGCCGGCAACCGCACCGGCCGCATCGCAGTGATCGTCGTGTTTGTGCGTGATGAGTACGTATGCCAGGTCGAGCCGTCGCTCGCGCAGCCGCGTGAGAAGCACCTCGGGGTCGCCGGCCGGATCGACGAGCGCGGCGGGTCCGCCC
The DNA here is from genome assembly GCA_021781095.1 of bacterium. The sequence goes on along the minus strand of JAJXXM010000348.1, from coordinate 1,668 downwards.
TCCGACGATGCGTATACGACGTATCCGTTGCTCGGATGCGGTAATTGGGGGTGACGGTGAACGCGCGGAGATTCGACCTCACCGGGGTACCACGCCCCGGCTGCCCGCCGCTGAAAACGGCGTGCTTCCATTCCGAGCGCCGCCGCGAGCACGGCGGCTTCGTCGGCATTCGGAACGCTGCGCTCCGCGAGCCAACTCTCGAGCGATTGCGTTGCGATATTGGTCGCTTTTGCAAGCGCCTGTAGGTCGAGGCGGCACCCGCGCATCGTTTTCCGCAGCACATCCCCGACCGTATCTTCCAGCTCGATTTTCGGCCACTCGCTCATCGGAAGCCTCTTCGACGCCGCGCGGGCGCGTTGCTCCCCGCGCAACCGGAGCGCTCGCCCGTGCGGTCGAAGAGAGCGTCATGGAACGTGTAACGATTATCGGCTCCGGCCCTGCCGGCCTCACTGCGGCGATCTATGCCGCGCGTGCGAACCTCGAACCGCTCGTCCTCGCCGGTGGGCTCTACGGCGGACAGCTCATGCTGACCACCGAGGTGGAGAACTTCCCGGGCTTCCCGGACGGGATTCTGGGCCCCGAGTTGATGGAGCGTTTTCGCGCTCAGGCGGAGTCGTTCGGCGCCCGCATTCTCAATGAGGATGCCGTGAGCGTCGATTTTTCGCAGCGCCCGCTGGTGGTGCGGACTGCCGAGGCGAGCTACGAATCGCGAACGGTCATCGTCGCGACCGGTGCGAGCGCGCGCTGGCTCGACGTTCCCGGCGAGGAGCGCCTGCGCGGACGCGGCGTCTCCACCTGCGCGACCTGTGACGGTGCCTTCTTCCGCGAGAAAGAGATCGTCGTCGTCGGGGGCGGCGATTCGGCGATGGAAGAAGCGCTCTTTCTCACCCGCTTCGGAAGCCGCGTCACCGTGATCCATCGTCGCGACGCGTTACGCGCGAGCAAGATCATGGCCGAGCGCGCGATGAACCATCCGAAAATCGAATTTATTTGGAATACCGCCGTCGACGAAGTTCTCGGCGAGGAAAAGATGACGGGGCTCCGTTTGCGCAACCTCGTCGATGGGACGCTCTCGGATTTCAGCGCCGACGCGCTCTTCATCGCCGTCGGCCACACGCCGAACACCTCGATCTTCGCCGGTCAACTCGATCTCGACTCGCACGGCTATATTCTTTCGCCGAACGGCACGCTCACCAACGTCGAGGGTGTCTTCGTCGCCGGCGACGTGAACGATATCCGCTACAAACAAGCGATTACCGCCGCCGGTGCGGGCTGCCGTGCGGCAATGGACGTGGAGAAGTATCTCGAGGCGCACGAACTCGACGCCGCTGCGGTGCTGTAAGCGCCGTCATCGCACGGCGCGCGCTGTGCGTATGCGAGTAGCGCGGCTTTGTCGTGCCGAGTAGCAATGTTGTCACGCCAAGTAGCGTAACGTTGTCACGCCGAGTAGCAATGTTGTCACGCCGAGTAGGCTGCGTAGCAGCCGTATCGAGGCGGCATTTCGAGGCGCGCGCCCCTGCGCTCCCGTGCGACTGCGGCGCACCGCTCCGAGCTAGACGCTCGCGGCTCGGACAAGCAATGTCAGGGTCCTCGCCGCTCGCTTAATCGCTCGTCGGGTGCGCCGACATCGCGCGTTCGCTCGTCGTTACCCGACCCAGGCGTAGCGCG
>JAJXXM010000255.1 GCA_021781095.1 bacterium | reverse complement strand
ACACGCCGAGGCCGTCGCCGAGGTTTTCGGCATGGTGTTTCAGGAGAACGTCATTACGAAAGCCGACCTTCGCGAAGCGTGCGATAAACTTGACAAGAAGATCGATGCGGTTGCATCGACGCTCGACGGGAAGATCGTGGCCCTCGACGGGAAGATCGATGCGCTCGGAGCGAGGCTCGACGGGAAGATCGTGGCCCTCGACGGGAAGATGGATGCGCTCGGAGCGAGGCTTGACGGAAAGATCGTCGGGCTTGACGGCAAAATCCAAGGCCTCGACGGTCGAATCCTCGGCCTCGAGCAGCGGGGCGAGGCGCTGGCGGCGCGCTACGAGAGCCGGCTCTCACGAGCGATGCTTACCCTGTTCGTTGGCCTTACCGGGGTCATTTCGCTCGCGACCTCGCTGTTGATGACCCACATGAAATAAGGCTAGAGCCGCGCGAGCCTCTCGGCACAGATCGCGCGGGCTTCGGTGATGCTCCCGGCCGAACGCGCGACGAAAAGCTTGCGCCAATAGACGCGCCCTGAGAGCTTGGCGATTAAATCGGATGCCTCTCTTGCGTCGACGATCCCCGCCGGGCCGGTCACCCAAACGGTTCGCGAATCGGGCTCGTCGAGGACGAGTGGGAGGCGATGAAGGAGTTGCGACTGTGAATCCGCCCAGACGCCGGCATCGCCGAATCGTTCGCGGAGCGCGCTTTCGCAGGCTTCGAACGCGCGAAGATCGTGCTCGGCGTTGAATTCGGCAGCCAACCCGTAGAGCCGCGTCCGTTCGCGCAACGCCGTGGCGGCAACGCTCTGCCGGTCGTTGAGTTCATTCAAAACGCGAAAATCATCCCAGCGCAAAAATTCTTCGATCGGGTCGAGTGCGTGTGGATCGGGCCAGAGTTCGTGTAACACGTCTTGAAGAATGCGTTCGAACAGCCGCGTCGTGTGGTGAAAATAGACCGACGCGAACATCATGTATCGTGCGAGCACGAAGGACTCCAATGCGACGACGCCGCGCCCGTCGATGCCGAGCAAGAGCTCTCCCGAGCGCTCGATCAGCCGGAGCGACGCCAGCAATTGCTCCGCGTCGTAGCGGCCGTTCACCACGCCGGTAAAATAAGAGTCGCGCTGCAGATAATCCATGCGGTCCGCATCGAGGTTCGGGCCGCTCACGAGCTCGCGCAGAGCCGGGTAGCGGGACGGTGACGAGCCGACGATCAGCGCGAGGACGTCGTCGGGATCGAGATCGAGCCCCTCGATCCGCGAGCGCATCGACGGCTGCGCGAGGAGCGCCTCCGTGCGCTCTTCGTGACGCTTCCCGAGCACCGATTCGCAAGCGTGGCTAAATGGGCCGTGCCCGATATCGTGGAGCAACAACGATACCCGCAGCAGGCGCCGTTGTGCGGCAATTTCTCGGTCGCTGGAGAAGAGCGCTCGATCGTGCTCGACGATTGCGTCGAGCGCGCGCGTCCCGATCGCCATCGCCCCGAGAGCGTGGGTAAAGCGCGAATGTTCTGCCGACGGGAAGGCGAGGTAGGCGAGCCCGAGCTGGCGCAAGCGACGCATGCGTTGCATGACGGGGAGATCGAGCAGTGCCGCCTCGCCGGGGGCAAGCTCGATGAAGCGGTGGATCGGATCGAAAATGCGCTTCACCGGGCGTAGGCTTCGCTCCCGCGCAAACGGAAACCCCGTAGGGCAGTGGCTTTCGACCGATCCTCATTGCGCGAAGTGCTCGCGCGCACCGACCTCGTCGCCTTTATCGGCCAGTACGTACCGCTCAAAAAGCGCGGAAACGACTTCGTCGGGCTCTGTCCGTTCCACGGCGAAAAGACGCCGTCTTTTCACGTTCACCCCGACCGTGGATTCTATAAATGTTTTGGTTGCGGGAAGGGCGGCGATGCGATTTCGTTTCTCATGGAGCGCGAAAATCTTCCGTTTCCCGAAGCGGCGCGCATGTTGGCGGTTCGAGCCGGCGTGGAACTCGAACCCGAACGCCCCGAGCAGGCACGCGCGCGCAGCGAAAAGGAGCGCATGTACGAAATCAACGGCGTCGCCGCAGCGTACTTTGCGCGGATCCTCAAGACGCCCGAAGGCGAGCGCGGGCTTGCGTACGCGCGCGGTCGCGGGCTCGACGATGCGACGATCGAACGTTTTAGCATCGGTTATGCCCCCGATCGATGGGATGGGCTCGTTACGGAGTTGACGTCCCGCTCGCTCGATCTCGCGCTCGCCGAGCGCGCCGGGCTCGTGCGGCCCGGTCAGCGGGGGTATTACGATTTCTATCGCGATCGCATTATGGTGCCGACGCGGAACACGACCGGCGAAATCGTCGCATTCGGTGGACGGAGTGTCGGCGACGGGGAACCGAAGTATCTCAATACGAGCACGACTCCGGTCTATACGAAGGGGCAGGTGCTCTTTGCATTGGAGATCGCGCGCCGAGCGGCGAAAGAGAGCGGTACGCTCGTCGTCGTCGAGGGATATCTCGATTGCATCGCGCTCCACCAAGCGGGGATAACCAATGCGGTGGCCTCGTTGGGAACGGCCTTTACTGCCGAACAGGCCGACGAACTCCGAAAGTATGCCGACCGAATCATTCTCTGCTACGACGGCGATGCGGCGGGCAACGCCGCCGCACTCCGCGCGATCGATATCGCGGCTACGAAGATCGAACGGGCGGGTGCGAGCTTGCGTATCTGCGTTCTTCCCGCAGGTGAGGATCCCGATAGCTACGTGCGCGCGCACGGGCGCGCCGCCTTCGAGCGACTTCTCGGAGAGGCCGTTCCCGCCGTGCAATTCAAACTCGATCCGCGCATCGCGCGGCTGGCGACCGGCTTCGAAAACCCCGCGGCGATCGCACGCGAAGCCGAGGAGATCGTGCGTCGGCTCGTGCCCCGCGAGGAATGGGATCGCTGGCGCACCTACGTTGCGATGCGGCTCGGGCTTGCCGTCGACGATCTGCGGGCGGCGGCGCGTGTCGATGCCGTCGCCGGTTTTGCACGTCCCAGCGATACCGCGATCGTCGGAACCCGGCGCGCCGGCGCGGCGATCGGCGCGCCCTCGAGCGAACGCGAACTCTTAGCGATCTTTATCGAACGGCCGGAGCTCATCGCACCCTTTGCCGAATCGATCCCCATTGAAGAATTTCGAGACGACCGCTATCGGCGTATTCTGCTCGTACTGCTCGAGCGCGGTCGCGATGCGGAGAGCTCGGGGGAGCTCTTCTCGCTCTTTATCGAGAATGCCGAGCTTCTGGAGATCGTCGCCGCGTTAGGACAGGCTGACCGCAGCTCGACGCCGCGCTACCCGGGTATCGAGGAAGCCAAGGCGCACGTACGGCGGATACTCGCGCATTTCGAACGAGAGCGAGAACGGCGGCGGCTCGGCGAGCTCAATCGGGCGGTGGATGCCCTCTTGGAGGCGGGGTCTCCGATTCCCGATGCGCTCCGACAAGAGTTGGCGGCGCTCACAAAACGCTTGCAAGCGTAACCTTTCGGCAACGACAAAGGGTCTTGACAACGGTCGGCTCGAATGAACCGAGCCGACTCACGTATCTATGGCAAAAAAGAAAACAGCAACTGCGACGATGACCGCTCCTGCGCCCGCGCCCTCCGGCGCGTCGGCGCAGCCCGTCATTTCTCTCTCGGAGATTCGCGAACGGCTCGTCGCCCTCGGCAAGACGCGCGGCTCTCTCACCTATACCGAAATCAATACCGCCGTCGAGGTGATCGAGGACATCACGCCCGAGGATCTCGAGCAACTACTCGACGATGTGGCTGCGGCCGGCGTCGAGATCGTCGACGAACAGAAAGAGAGCAAGGCCGATGTCGCCGAGGCGGTCATCGCCGATACGCTCTCGCTCGACGATCCGGTCCGCATGTATCTCAAAGAGATCGGGCGCGTACCGCTGCTGACGATGGAAGAAGAGCGCTCGCTTGCGATGCGCATCGAAGCCGGTATTCTCGCCGAAAAAGCGAACGGTCGCGTCCGGCGCACGCTGACCCCCGATGCGACGCTTGCGGAACGCCAGCTGACCGAGGCGAATCTTCGGCTCGTCGTCTCGATTGCAAAAAAGTACGTCGGCCGTGGAATGCTCTTTCTCGACCTCATCCAGGAAGGCAATATGGGCCTAATCCGAGCGGTCGAGAAATTCGATTATCGTAAAGGTTATAAATTTTCCACGTACGCGACGTGGTGGATTCGCCAAGCGATCACGCGCGCGCTCGCCGACCAGGCGCGAACGATTCGCATTCCGGTGCATATGGTCGAGACGATCAATCGTCTCGTCAAGGTATCGCGGCAACTCCTCCAGGTGCTCGGGCGAGAGCCGACCGTCGAGGAGATCGGGCGCGAGATGGGATTGAGCGCCGAAAAAGTGCGCGAGGTCATGAAGATTAGCCAGGACCCGATCTCGCTCGAGACGCCGATCGGGGAAGAGGAAGATTCCCACCTCGGCGACTTCATCGAAGATCAGGAAGCGATCGCGCCGGCCGAAGCGGCTTCGGTGATGCTGCTCAAGGAGAAGATGGCCGACGTTCTTCAGCATCTGACCGATCGCGAACGAAAGGTGTTGGTGCTGCGCTTCGGCCTCGAAGACGGGCACCAGCGGACGCTGGAAGAAGTCGGCCAAGAGTTCGGCGTCACTCGCGAGCGCATTCGCCAGATCGAGGCGAAGGCGCTCCGCAAGCTCCGCCATCCATCGCGCGGAAAAGTGCTGAAGGATTACTGGCAGGGCGACTAAGCGCCGCTACATTCCCCCCATTCCGGCGTTCTTCGTCGGATGCACGAGCGGGTTTTTCTCTGCGAATGCGCCATTCGGATTCGGCATAATCCAAACGATTAAATCCCAAATCGAGGGATATTCGAAAAGGTGCGTCACGCTGCTCGCGTCCTTCACTTTTCCCATCTTGACCAAGGTGCCGGCTGAAGGAAAGAGCGGGTCGCCTCCGGCGTCGACGAACGCCTTGAGCGAGGTCGCGTGGTAGCTCTTCATCCCCATCGCATCGCGCACGACCCAGTGGAAATGCGCGGGAATATGAATCCAGCGCGCGGGGTTCACGCCCCAGAGCATCGGTGCGTGCGCTGAGTCGCCGACCGGCACCGAAAAATCAGCACCGAGCAGATGCCCGTGAACGTCGTACCAGAGTTGGCTTGGATGGGCGGGATCGCTGCTGTGCCAATGGAGGTTGGCGTAACTGATCGCGCCGGTATTGTCCTCGTTGGTGTAACGGAAATAGCCGGCTCGGCGCGCTTGGGCGATGGTGGCGAAGCGCTTTCCGAGATCGGCTTGAATCTGGCGGACGAAAGCGATCTCGCTCCCTTGCGGTTTCGGAGAGAGCGGCGCCGCCGCGATGAGGAGCGCTCCCAGCGCGAGCGAGGCGCAGGAGAGGGCGATGCGTCGAAACATGAGGGGTCCCTTTCTCAAGCAGATGATGTTGGAGATGCGGTAGCTGTCGGCGTTACGGCCGGGCTCGGGGATGGGCTCGGCGTCGGAGCGCGGGCGCTGGGGCGCGCCTGCGGAAGGCGCGGATGCGCGGGCGTCATCAACGGAATCGGGGTGAAGGCCGCAGCGGGCGTCGCGGAGAGGACGGGAAGCGGCGGAGGAGTGGCGATGAAGGCTTTCCCGGCAACGATGCCGATTCGCGCCCCTTCTTCGGCCCGGATCTGCGTGCCCTTTCCAAGTTCGAGATTACGGCCGCGCCGGAAGACTTGGTAGAGCACGTGCGGCGGAAAAAGAATGTTGGCGACGGTGTCTTCGACCCCGACGGTCGACTCGTGCCCGATCGTGGTATGCACGGTGAGCCGTGCGGTTGGGGCGACCAACGGCAAGCGGAGGCCGTCGGCGAGCGCGAACGGCTCGAAATAGATGTCGACGTAGCCATAGACATCGCCGCTCGACGCTGCGCGAACGTTGAGCACTTTAATGCGCTCCGGGCTCCCGGCGGGCGCGAGCGTTACTCCGTCGACGACGAGCGGAGCGGAGAGATGGGCGAGAACGACTTCGCCGCGCTGCGAGGTTACCGACGAGAGCGGATCGTCAAGCGTAAAAAAAAGCGATCTCGATATCGCGCGAGGTGTTGCGAGCGCGCCGGCGATTGGGTGCGTGGGCGGCGGCGTGGCGATGACGATCGCGCGCACGCGCCGCGCCGGGAAGAGCGTCGCAGCGGCCATCGCACAGAATGCGAGGGCGAGCGCGAGCGCTCGAGGGCTAACTCGCGCGCTCTTCGTCTTCGGCGACGAGTGCGGCGCGTTTCCCCTGTTCGATAAGCTCTTTGACGCGCTGTCCGCCTTTTTGTCCGATGCGTTCGTAAAAATCCGCTCCATATCGATCCCGGGTCGCTTCGCCGCCTTTCTTGCCACCCTTCTTGCCGATCTCTTCATAGAACGCATGGCCATGCGATTTCTTCGTCGCTAAACCACCTTTGCGGCCGATCGCCTCATAAAATTCGGGCCCATACTTGGCCTTGACGGTTTGGCCGCCTTTTTTGCCGGCCTCGCGGACCGACATTCCGGGGGCCTTCGGCTGAGGTTCGCGCTCGTCGGACATGCTCGTTGCTCCCTTAATGCCCCCAGCGGGAGCATGATGTATGGTTGGAGGCCGGCAGGACGCCGCGCTCCGTATCTATTATGAACGCCTTGGAAGAGAATTTGGTTGGGCTTGCGGCCCAAATATCTTGAAATTTTGGAGAACGACTGTGAGAACCTCGGCCATTCGCCTGCTCGCCCTCGCCGCCACCGCGGCGCTCGCCCTTCCCGGGCTTCCAGGGGCTGCATCCCCGGCGATCGCCCCCGCAACGCGATTGCTGATGCTCGAGCAGCAGCGTTCGCTGGGGGATGGAGCGCTCGCGCATATGCTCGACACCGGCGGGACGCTCTTGGCCGCCCGGGCCGCGCTCGCGCTCGGGCGAACCAAGCAGCCTGCGGCCGCTCCGGTCCTGCTCAACCATGTCGCCGATTCACGCCCTGCGGTGCGAGCGCTCTCGCTCTTCGCGCTCGGGCTGCTCGCCGACGGGCGCGGTATCCCGGCGATGCTCCATGGCATGCACGACCGCAATAGTGCCGTCCGGGTCGGGGCGCTCGACGCGCTCGACCGCGAGGTCATGGCGGCTCAGGTTCCCAAGGCGCTGCTTCCCCGCGTCGCCCGCGCCGAGATGCGCGCCGCTCGTCACGATACCAACGCGATCGTGCGCAAGATCGCGGCGATCGATCTCGTCGCTTTCGCCACCGGCGCGCAGGCCGCTCCGGCGGCAGCTGCCCTGAGCAAAACGTTCGAAACCGATCGCTCGCTCGCGGTCCGAAGGGCGGCGATGTGGGCGATCTATCGCGGCTATGCGCCGAAGGTCTCGCGAACCATGCTGTTGCGTGCGCTCGCCGATCCCGACAGCGTTATCCGTATCGAGGCCGTGCGGGCGATCGGCGGCAGTAAGGACCCGGCGCTCCTTTCGGCGCTCGAACCGATGCTTCACGACCGTTCGTGGCGCGTCCAGGAGCAGGCCCACGAGTCGATGCTCGCGCTGAAAGGCCTTCCCGCGACGCAACACTGGAAACGCATTCCGGCCTGGCTCCATCTGCCGCCGATCCGTCGGAGCCCACTCGATCTGCTTCCGGCGCTGCCGCGCCCCACGCAGCCCGCGAAACCCTCCGCTCCCAGCCCCTCGTCGCTTCCGCCCGCGCTCTCGCTCGATCCGACGACCGCCGCGGAGATGGTCGGTCCCGCTCCCGGAGCGCACCCGCGCGTGCGTATCGTTACGACGCAGGGGAATATCTATCTCGAACTGTTTCCCGAATGGGCGCCGTTAACCGTCGAAAACTTCCTCAATGTCGCTGCGCGCGGATATTACGACCACCAGCCGTGGTTTCGCATCGTTCCCGATTTCGTCGTGCAGACCGGCGACCCGTCGGCGACCGCGCCCGGGCTCGGTTACACGATCGGTGCGGAGGAGAACCCGATGCTGCAAGATAGCGATATTCTGTCGATGGGTCTCGATTATCCCAAGGGTAAACCCGCGCGCGATTCCGCTTCAACGGAGTATTACATCACGCTCTCGCCGCAGTATCATCTCGACCGCGACTTTACGGTCTTCGGGAAAGTTATCGCCGGCTCTGCGGTTCTCGCGCACCTTTCCGAAAAAGATCGCGTCATTCGGATCGATCGGATCTCCGACGTGGTGATACGCGCGGCGTCGGCGCGCTAGCGCCCCTCGCCTTAAAAGACGCGCTTCGAATCGAGGAGGATCGTCACCGGCCCGTCGTTCACCGATTCTACGGCCATCGATGCACCGAAGCGCCCGTACGCCACGTGCAGATGCGCACGTTCGAGTTCGGTGCCGACGCGCTCGTAGAGCGCGCGAGCCTGCTCTCCCGGAGCGGCCGCCACGAATGACGGGCGCCGGCCGCTGCGCGCGTCCCCGAGCAGCGTAAACTGCGAGACGAGCAGCACGGAACCGCCGACGTCGCGGATATCTCGATTCATTTTCCCATCGAGATCGTTCCAAATACGCAATCCGAGGATCTTCTCGGTAATGGCGCGGGCGTCGCGCTCATCGTCGTAGCGGGCGACGCCAAGGAGAGCCAACAGCCCCGTTTCGATCGCACCGACGATCTCTCCATCGACGCGAACGTTCGCGCGGGTCACCCGCGTGAGAACGGCGCGCACCGGTGTTACTTGCTAAACATCGAGGAGAGCGCGAAGATCGCGTTCTCGCGCCGTTCCATAACCCGACGGAAAAAATATCCCGCCCAATGGGTGCCGAACGGCACGTAGACGCGAACGCGGTGGCCGCGCGCGACGAGCTCGCGCTGTAAACCGGGGCGACATCCGAAGAGCATCTGAAACTCGTAGCGATCCGGCGAAATACCGCGTTCGGCGATAAAACGCTCGAGCTCGGCAACGATGCCGAGGTCGTGCGTCGCGAGGGCGGGATAATTCCCCTCGAGCAGCAAGCGCTTTGCAAGCGTGAGGAATTGCGAGCGGATTTCGGGCATCGCTTTGATCGCGATCGTCTCGGGCTCGTTGTAGGCACCTTTGCAGATGCGAACG
>JAJXXM010000346.1 GCA_021781095.1 bacterium | reverse complement strand
GAAGAACGCCGCCGCGATCTTGACGATGACGATCGTCACCAGCCCTCCGAGCGCGCCTTGTACGATATCGAGCCGCCATTTTCCACGCCGAACCGTCACGATAAGGACGAAGAGCAGCGGGAGCACGATCCCCCACATCGCCACCGCTACGATCAGCGCGTTCATCCCTGCGCCGCTCGCTCGATAAGCTGGTTTGACGGACGCTGAGGATCGAGGAGTCGCCGTGCTTGTTCGGCCCCACTCACCGGCAAGGGCCCTGGATCGAGCGCGCCGACCTGCACCAGGATCGATGCCTGATCCCAATAGATATGTTCGTACGTCACCTTTCCGTTTTCGATTCCCATGATTACGACGTGTGGGATATCAACATGGTTTCCAGAGGGCGCAATGCCGGGTAGAATTGCCGGCATCTCGATGTCGTGCGTGAAGCTGAGAACGAATTCATCGACCACGCGCCCCTGGCCGATCGTGCGTGAGATCGGGCGGAGCGTCGTATCGGCAGGCCACCTTCCAATGAAGTAGCTAGCGTAAAAAGCTCGTACGGCCTCTCGCCCGTAGCCTCCCGTAAGCACCGGAACGTGCGTAAGGTAGGGCATCTCCGACATCGTCGCCATCGTCGCGTCCACGTCGCGGTCGATAAACTCGGCGCGAATATGTGCATCGAAGACTGCGGTTGCAGATTCTTCCATTTCGGGCCTCTCCTCGGCAAAGCAAGCGCGCGCTTCTTCGGGCGAGGGAGAGGGTGAGCGCGAGCAATTTTCGAAGGTCGCAGGAACATTCGAGCCTCTCCTAGCCAAAGGAATCGACGTGAAACTCAGCCTCTCCTTGTCGGTTGCATTGTTGAGCGCGGCGCTCGCCGCCCTACCATCGGTAGCTGCGAAAGCGGCGACCATCGCCCCACATACGAAGGCCGCCACGATGCGCGACGAGAGTTTCTATCCCGATTCGGTCACCGAACACACGCTCGTGCTCGACGGGAAAAATATCCACTACACGGCACGCGCCGGAACGATCGTGCTTCGCAACGAGCGGCACCAACCGACGCTGCGCATGTTTTACGTCGCATACACGGAGAACGGCGCGAACCCCGAGCGGCGTCCGATCACGTTCCTCTATAACGGCGGGCCGGGAAGCTCGTCGATGTGGCTCCATATGGGCTCTTGGGGACCGGTTCGCGTCGAAGTCGGCGACGGCACTATCATCGGCGCGCCGCCCTTCCGCATCGTCGCGAATCGATATAGTTTACTCGACACCACCGATCTCGTCTTCATCGATATGCCCGATAGTGGTTTCGGCCGCATCGTGGGCGTCGGAAAGCCGAAGATGTTCTTCGGTGTCGATAAAGACGTCGCCGCGTTCGGGCAATTTATCGAACGCTATGCCAGCACGTTCGGGCGCTGGAATTCGCCGAAGTTTCTCTACGGAGAGTCCTATGGAACGACGCGCTCTGCGGCGCTGGTTCACTACCTTCAACAGAAAGGCGTCGGCATCAACGGCGTCGTGCTTCAATCCTCGATTTTGAATTTCGGGCTCGACGTCACCGGAGCGACCCCGATCGGCGGAAGTGACTGGGCCTACGCGTTCTATCTGCCGACCGAAGCGGCGACGGCGTGGTACCACCACGCGCTCCCCGATCGCCCGGCACACTTGCGCCCGTTCGTCGCTCGGGTGAGCGCCTTTGCCTCCGGCGCCTATCTCGATGCGCTCGCACGCGGCTCCCGCCTTTCGCGAGCGAGCCGCAACGCGATCGTGAAGGAGCTCCACGCTTATACCGGGCTCTCGGAGCGCTTCATCCGCAACAATAACCTCCGCGTACCCTACTGGCGCTTCGAGAGCGAGCTCCTGCGCGACCGAGGGCTCGAAACGGGGCGGCTCGACGGTCGATTCGCTACCGATACCACCGACGGAGCCGAGAACCAGCCTCGGTGGGATCCGACCGATGCCGCTATCGATTATCCCTACACGACGGCGATCAACCAATATCTCCGCGTCGACCTTAAATACAACCCGTCGCTTCAATATCGCACGCAAATTTATAACATCATCGCACGCGACGGCATACCGGGCGGCGGATGGGACAACACGCATCGTGGGAACCCGACGACCGACGTCACTCCGGATCTTGCGGACGCCATGAGTTACGATCCCCATCTGAAAATATTCTCCGCGAACGGGTACTACGATTTCGCCACGCCGTTTCTCGAGACCGAGTTTGCGCTCGATCACCTCAACGTCCGTCCCTCGTTGCTTCGCAACATCACCTACGGCTTCTATAAATCGGGACACATGATCTATCTCGCGCCCAAAGCACTCGCTCACTATCATGCCGACCTCGAACGTTGGTATGCCGCAACGCTGGGAGATCGCTCGTGATGGAAAACCGCAGGAACCGCAGCTTTTTTCTGCTACGGAGTGCGACCGCATTCGCCCTCCTTCTCTCCGGTAGCGCGCTCGCTGCCGCTCCCAAGAAAGCCGCCTCAGTGCCGGCGTGGACGCGCGTTCCCGATACAGTGACCCAGCACAGCATGCTGCTCGATGGAAAGCGCCTCGCCTACACCGCTCGCGCGGGAACGATCGTCGTTCGCGGCACCGGGCGAAAACCGTTGGCAACGATGTTTTACACGGCGTATACGCGCAACGGTGAAAACCCGAATCGACGAGCGATTACCTTTCTTTATAACGGCGGCCCGGGTAGCTCGACGATCTGGTTGCGGATGGGCTCGTGGGGGCCGATACGCGCGGCAATCGCCGCGAATGGGGGGATCACCGCTCCACCGCCCTACCACCTCGTCTCCAACCCCGATACCCTTCTCGATACGACCGACCTGGTTTTCGTCGATATGCCGGCGAGCGGCTACGGCCGCATCTGGCCGGGGGCCGACGCGAAAAAAGTATTTGGTTCCGATAACGACGTCAAAATGTTCGCGCAGTTTATCGAGCGTTACTTGACGAAATTCAATCGTTGGAACTCCCCGCGTTTTCTCTACGGAGAGTCCTACGGCACGCCGCGGACCGCGATGCTGGTGAATTACCTGCAGAATCATGCCGTCTCGATCGACGGGATCGTCCTGCAGTCGTCGATTCTCAATTACAATCTCGCCGCGACCGATATCTACGGCGGCGCCGACACCGACGACTGGCAGTACGTCTTTGATTTTGCAACCGAGGCGGCGACGGCCTGGTACTATCACGCCGTCCCCGGAGCGAACCCCAACCTCAACGCCTACATGCAGCAGGTCAAGCGATTCGCAATGGGCCCCTATCGCGAGGCGCTGAATCGCGGAGCGAGCCTCGCGCCGGCTGCGTACGCTTCGATGGCGACCCAGCTCTCGCACTACCTGGCGATACGGGCGTCCTATATCCGCCATTCCAACTTACGCATTCCCGCGCAACGTTATATTGCGGAGTTCCGCCGCTCGCAAGGCAAGACCGAAGGGATCTACGACTCACGGTACCAGCTCTACACCCTCGACCGCGCCGAGATGCAGCCCGCCCTCGAAGCGAGCGACGCCTCGATCGACTCCGCCTTTTATTCGATGTCGAACGTCTACCTGCGCAACGATTTGCACTACGTCACCCCACTACGCTATCGCATGGGCGCGTATTCGGCCATCGCAAAGAGCGGTCCGTGGAACTTCATGCACGATGGCTGGTTGCCGCTCAACACCGCACCCGACCTCGCGCGCGCCATGACCTATAATCCCCATCTCCGCGTTTTTTCCGCGAACGGGTACTTCGATTCGGTGACTCCGTGGCTCGCAACGGTCTACACGCTCGAGCACCTGCAACTCGCCCCCGCACTCCAATCGCACATCACCTACGGGTTCTATCCGTCGGGGCACATGATCTACTTAAACGTTGCGGCGTTCGGTGATTTCCACGCGCAACTCGAACGGTGGTATCGCCGTATCCTCGCCCGCCGACGCTAGCCGACCGATGGACGAACCGCTACCGCGCACGCTTTAAAGCCGGGCTCCTGCGAGATCGGATCGCGCACATCGAGCGTCACCTCGTTCACCAAACTCCCGGGATACCCCCAGAGCGTGAACAGCACTCCCGGCGGGACGTCCTCGGTCACCCGCGCGACGAGATCGATGGCACCGCGCCTCGAAAGCACGCGTACCTCCTCGCCATCGCGAACCGAGGCGCGGCGAGCATCCTCGGGATGGATCGAGAGCACGTTGCGCGGAGAGCGCGCGACGAGTTGCGGAATGCGGCGGAACGTATATCCGCTCTGCCAGAGGTCGTTCTCGCGCCCGGTTACCAAGGTGTACGGGTAGCGCTCGTCGGGGGGTTCGGGCTGCGGCGCGTATTCCAGCGCCCAGATTTGCGCGCGCCCATCGGGAGTTGGGAATTTGCCGTCGGTATAGAGCCGCTCGGTGCCCTCGGATTGCGGGTTCGGCACCGGAATTTGATATCCGGCGGAGCCCGCAGCGCGGAGCCGTTCGTAACTCAAGCCGGCGAACGGCGAACCGGCTTTGAACTCATCGAAGAGTTCTTCAGCCGAACTCCACGCAAAGTCTTTCGGATCGGCGAGCCGTTTCCCGAGTTCGGCCGGCACGTACCAATCGGGCTTGCTCTCGCCGGGCGGTGGTGCGAATGCATCGTAAAAACGCGCACGACGTTCGGTATTCGTCGACACGAAGGTGCTCTCGCCCCACGATGCTGCCGGAAAAACGACGTGCGCGAGCGCGGTCGTTTCGTTGGGATAGATGTCGGTGACCACGAGAAATTCGAGCCGTTCGCTGAAAATGCTTCGCGTTCTGCGAGCGTTTGGAAGCGTGACGAGCGGTTGGACGCTCGCGCAGAGAAGTGCTTTCTGCGTGCCGGCCTCGATCGCGTCGAGCTGTTCGAAGATCGTTCTGTTCGGAATGCCGACGTGGCCGAGCGAACCGGAAACGATCGGCGGGTTCACGATCGAGCCTTGGTGCCCGCCGAGCGGAGAGTAGGAGCCGCCGACGCGCCCCATGTTTCCCGTCAGCAACGCGAGATCGATCAACGAACAGATCATGTCGGTCCCGTGCGCCTGGTGTTCGAGCCCTTTGCCCGAAAGAAAGAGCGTGCGCTTCGATCCGCCGATGCTCTTTGCGACCGTGCGGATCGTCGCAGCAGAGACGCCGACGAGCTTCTCCACGCTTTCGGGTGAGTAGCGCGCGAGCACGAGCTCGCGGTATTCGTCGATCCCGTTGGTATGAGCGCGCACGAACGCCTCGTCATCGAGCCCTTCTTGGAGCAGCACGTGCCCGACGGCATTGTAAAACGCGACGTCGGTGCCGGGGTTGATGCGAACGAAGGTTCCGTATCGTTCGGCCGCACGCGCCGCCTCGGTGCGGCGAACGTCGACGACGATGAGTTTTGCGCCGCTTTGCGCCCGCGCGGCGATACGATCGTACACGACCGAGAGTGTCGCCGATGCATTCGCGCCGGCGAGCACGATCGTCTCGGCGGCTTCGATATCGGCGAGCGCCCACGGGTGCGCACCGTTGCCCAACGAGCGCGAAAGGCCCGCGGATCCGGTTGCGGCGCAGAGCCGCCCGTTGAGATCGTAATTCGTCACCTTCAGCGCCGACGCGAGTTTCATATACGCGTAGGCGTTTTCGCCGCCGAACCAGTCGGCGTGGTAGATGCCGATGCTCGCCGGCCCATGTCGGTCGAGATAGGCTTTGAGTCGCTCGGCGACGTGATCGAGCGCGCTCCGCCACGTCGATCGCAGCATGCGCGTCCCGACGCGCACGAGCGGGTAACGAAGGCGGTCGCGGGTCGGCGCGTTGCTGCGGTAGAGCGTCTCGGAGAGAAAGCCTCCGCGAACCGAGTAGTCGCCGGCATTGACCGGACATTTTGCATCGGGAACGAGCTGAACGTATCGCCCGTTCTCCATGCGAACGATCGGCAGGTCGGGTAACGTGGATTCGAATGCGCGCGCCGAAAGCACGCGGTAGCCGCACCCGACGTTGCAAAATCGACAGCTCGTCGCACTGGTGCGGAGATCGACGATATCGGAGGTCGCCAGGAGGCGATCGAGCAAGCCCGCGCGTTTCATCGGTTGCCGACCGTTCCATAGATCGTTTGGTTCTCTCGGAGGCTCTCGGAGCGTCCGAAAATCGGTGTGGAGAGCGCGACTGCGTACAGGACGTCGTCTTTGGTACTCGTCACTTGAATCTCCGGCAACGCTCTCGGAGCCGGGCCGCGCTCGACCGCGCCGGAACGCGCCGCATCGAAGACGCTTCCATGGCAGGGGCAATCAAAACTCTCCGTCTCTCGCGAATACGCAACCTCGCAACCCATGTGCGTGCAGATAAGGCTGTAGGCGACCACTTCACCGTTACCGAGGAGCACCGCCTTCGCCGGCGAGGACTCATCGGGATAGGCGAAACCGATCGCTCCGCGCTCCTTCAACTCTTCGAGCGTCCCGATACGTCGACGCGGCGCCGTAGGCGTCGCCGCCTCGCCGATCTCCAACGAAAAAGCGTCGGCCGCGATACCGCCGGCTATTGCCGTTGCGATCGTCGCGATCGACGCACCTCTGCTCATGTTCACGATCGTTCTCCCTCTCGACGCTCAGCATAGAGCGTCGCGGTGAACGAACGAAGAAAACCGTGTGAACCGAATTCCTCCGGCTATCTTCGGTCGAAGGCCACCTGAGCCGAGCGCACCTCGGGCATGTGTCGTTCGGCCCAGCGCGCGAGCGCACTCAACGGCTCGTCGAGGGTTCGCCCCAACGGCGTGAGCGAGTACTCGACGCGCGGCGGGATCTCCGGATAGAGGGTACGCGTCACGATGCCGTCGCGTTCGAGATCGCGCAGCGTTTGCGTGAGCATCTTCTGCGAAATTCCCGTCACCGAGCGCCGCAGCTCGCCGAAGCGCACCGCACCTTCGGAGCGCGCGAGGATGCCGATGATCAACGTGGTCCACTTATCGGCGATCCGGTCGAGCAGCTCGCGCACGGGGCAGTTTCCTGAAAATGCGTCGGGCTCGCCTCTGGTTTCCATTTGGTTCCTATACAACATTCGGGTGCCTTCTTGAGATTAGGCTCTTGGTATGCAATAGTGACTATACCACAAAAGGAGATTTAAATGAACAGCACCCTTGAAAAATATGCAATCGACCCGAGCCATACCTCAGTAGAGTTCCTGGTTCGCCACATGATGCTCGCCAAAGTGCGCGGCCGCTTCACCGACGTGAGCGGATCCTTCGCGGTCCCCGAAGGGGGAACGCTCCCCGCCGATATCGACGTGCGAATCGGCGTCTCGTCGATCGACACGCGTGAAGAGCAGCGCGATACCCATCTGAAGTCCGCCGACTTCCTCGATGCCGAACGGTTTGCGAGCATCGACTTCAAGGGCACGCAGGTCGAAGGATCGGGAGAGAGCTTCAAAATCCACGGCACCCTCACCATTCACGGCGTGAGCCGTCCGGTCGTCCTCGACGCCGCCTTTGAAGGTCGCGCCGCCGATCCGTGGGGGAACTCCCGCATCGGATTTACCGCGCACACGACCATCAGCCGGAAAGATTTCGGCCTGACCTGGAACCAGGCGTTGGAGACGGGCGGCGTTCTCGTCGGCGACGAAGTGCGTATCGAACTCAACGTCGAGGGGATCGCGCAGAAGTAACCGCAATGCAACCGTCACTCTATATCCCGCATGGCGGCGGACCTTGCTTCTTTATGGAGTGGCCCGGTGATCCGTGGAAAAACATGGAAGCGTACCTCCGTACGCTTCCATCGACCCTTGCCGAGCAGCCGCGCGCGATTCTCGTGATCTCCGCGCATTGGGAGCGCAAAATCCCAACGGTCACGGCGAACCCACAACCGCCGCTCATCTACGACTATACCGGCTTTCCCGCGCACACGTACGAACTGCGCTACGACGCGCCGGGCTCTCCGGAACTCGCGCAACGCGTTCGCGAGCTCCTCGCCGCAGCCGGGATCGACTCGGCGAGCGACGAGCGGCGTGGGCTCGACCACGGCGCGTTCGTTCCGCTCAAAGTCATCTACCCCGAAGCGCGCATTCCCGTCGTTCAGCTCTCACTCCAGAGCGGCTACGATCCGCAGCGGCATCTCGCGATCGGCGCGGCGCTCGCGCCGCTGCGCAGCGAAGGCGTGCTCATCCTCGGAAGCGGGATGAGTTATCACAACCTCGGACGCATCTTCGATGGCCGCGATGACGGCGCGGCGGCGTTCGATGCATGGCTCGGCGAGGCCGCGCTCGCACCCGCAGCAGTGCGCGCCGAACGCTTCATCGATTGGGAGCGCGCACCGTACGCGCGCGAGGCACATCCCGAAGAGGATCATCTCGTCCCGCTCTTCGTCGCCGCCGGCGCCGCCGATCTCGGAGCGAGCCTCGATTACCACGATACGGTCTACGGCAAGGCACTCTCCGCATATCGCTTTACCTAAGCGAGCGGTCGCCTCGTTCGAGGCGACCGCATTGTCTCAGTTTTGTAAATTTCCTTAATTTCAGTCCGGCGCAGCTCGTTCTGCCGAGGAATCTTGACGAGCCGCCACCGAACCGTCGACTTGGGGGAACAGCAGTCGGCCGGCGTGCCGGAACGGAATTTCGAACGATGTTCGAATTCAGGATTCGCAAATCAGCCAAGCGGGTAGCCTGGAGAGGCCATGCTCGGCGATAACCCACAACAGGCCGCACTCCGGCTCGCCGCCTCGCTCGCCGGCGGAGAGCGCGCCGCGCTGCTGCTGGAGCGATTCGGCAGCGCACATCTCCAGGCAGCGTTCGCCCCCGAGGGCGACCCCATCGGCGATCTCGTCGGCACGCTCGATGCCCCCTCGCTTGAGGGCCTCGCTCGGCGCATCGACGCCGACGCTGCGTCATTTCCATTCGCTATGCCGAACGCTCGAGGGATGCTGTTGCTTCCCGGGATCGCGGACTCCCGCATCGGCGAACGTGCGCGAATGCAATTGGAGCTGCTCGCGATCTCGATGGCGGAGTCGACCGCGAGCCTCTCCGTTTTCGATTACGCCGACGAACTCTCTGAAGGCATCACGATCTATCGCTATCCCGACGGCGAGCCGGAGATCGAATACATCAATCGCTCGGCGGCCGAACGGCTCCGCTCCACGCCCGCCGAGC
>JAJXXM010000063.1 GCA_021781095.1 bacterium | reverse complement strand
GCGCGGGCGTCCGTTTTTCGGTATCTGCGTCGGCATGCAGGTGCTCTTCGAACGCTCGAGCGAGTTCGACGGGGCCGCGGGCTTGGGGATTTTGCGCGGTGAGGTCGGCCGATTCGAACGCGCTCCTCGGTTGCCGCATATGGGGTGGAATCGCTTGGAGCCGACCGTCGCGCACCCGCTGCTCGCCGAGCTCGGCGACGAGGAGTACGCGTATTTTCTCCATTCGTACCGCGCGCTGCCGGGAGCGGACTGCATCGCTACGGCGACGCACGGGGAACGCTTTGCGGCCGTCGTCGCGCACGGAGCCGCGGTAGGAACACAATTTCATCCCGAAAAAAGTCAACGCACGGGAGAGAAAATTCTCGACGCATTTCTTGCATCGCTGAACTAACGACGAAAGGAAGCCCGCAATGCTCGTCATTCCCGCCATCGATCTCCGCGCCGGTAAATGCGTGCGTATGGAGCAGGGAGATCCCTCTCGCGAAACGACCTACGATGAGGACCCGGTCGCGCGGGCGCGCGCCTTCGTCGCGCAAGGAGCGAAGCGCCTCCACGTCGTCGATCTCGATGGTGCGTTCGGCTCTGGAGAGAACCTTTCGGCGATCGCCGCGATCGCGCACGCCGTCGACGTGCCGATCCAAGTCGGCGGCGGTATTCGCAGCGCCGAACATGCGGCGGCACGCTTCGATGCCGGAGCGGCCGAGATTATCGTCGGCACGCTCTTCGTCGAAGACGAACGCGTCGCGCGACAGATCGTCGGACGGTACGGCGAACGCGTGATCGCCGGCATCGACGCGCGCGGGCGCGAGGTCGCGGTGCGTGGTTGGCAGGAGCGTACGCCCGTCGATCGCGATGCGCTCGTGAAACGCGTCGCGCACTGGGGCGTCCGTCGCGTGATTTTCACCGAGATTCGGCGCGACGGGATGGGTGAAGGCTACGATATCGAGGCGTTACGCGAAGTCGCAGCGGCGGCGGAGGTGCGCGTCACCGCCAGCGGTGGTGCGCAGAGCATCGCCGATTTGCAGAAGCTTCGTGCCGCCGCTCCTCCCGCCGTCGACGCATGCATCATCGGCAGCGCGCTCTACCGCGGGACGATCGACCTCGCGGCCGCGATCGCCGCGGTCGCATAGCCTTTCCGAGGTACTCCCCCGTGCGTTAGGGCGTCGGGGGAGTCCGTTGGAGATTCGGCCATTCGGCGAACGCGAGAATGCCGAGAACCACGAAAATGCCGAGCGGGATCAAACCGATCAGCGCGAGGGGGCCGGCGAGCCCCGCGCGATCGAGCGCGCGCCAGGTGAACCAAATCGGAACGACGGTGAGAATAATAGAAAAAACAAAGACCGCGAAGAAGATTGGGATATCAATAAAAGCAAGCATCGAGTGGCTCCCGTGCAGTAGCGAGTTCGTTGCCAATCTACGTTCTTTGCGGAGCGCTCGTTGCCTTCGGGTGGGGATGCGCGGACGCGTGATGTGTCGACGCATGATGTGTCGTATGCGAACTCCCTGAATCGTGCGAGGTGCTCGAGGCGTGCGAGGCGTGCGAGGCGTGCGATGTGTGCAAGGCGTGAGCGGCGGGCGTCACGTGCGTCACATGCGTCACATGCGTGGTGGTATGCGTCGCGTGCACCGTATGCGTGATATGCACCGGGCGCTTCGCGCCGGCGTCGTGGTGCGGCACTGCGACGACGGGATGCGCGACGGGAACCGGATGCGCGACGGGAATCGGACGCACGATTGGCCACGGGCGCTTGACGCCGCCGTCGTGATGCGGTCCCGCAACGACGGGACTCGCGGTGGGCGTTGGATGCGCGGTGGGCGTCGGATGCGCGGCGGGAACCGGATGCACGATGATCGGTCCGGGGCGCTTCACGCCACCGTCGAAGGGCGGAATCATCGGGGTCGGCGTTCCACCGAGAATGCAGCGGCGCCCCGGCGGGCAGTTCCCGGGCGACGGGGTACGGCGACCGACCGGCGGTGCGCTCGTCGGCGAGGGTGCGGGTGAGGGCGAGGGCGACGGCGAGGGTTGACTGTGGTCGTGGCGATGGCCGTAATAATTGGGGCCGTAAATCGTGACGAAAATCGAAAACGGCGCTTGATACCGAACGCCGCGTGCGTCGACGTAGTAGCCTTGAATCGGGCAGTATTGCGTGTCGCCGCCGTACGGGAGCGAGACCCATCCGTCGTAGATCTGCGGATCGGCGGCATTGGGATAGAGTGGAAAGCTCCAACCGTTGTAACAGACTTGCGCGTAGGCATATCCGCCCTGCGGTGCGACCATCTCCACCTCGGCGGAATCGCCCGACGAAAACGTCGTGCCGTCGAGCGAGTAAAACTGAATCTCCGGAAACGATTGTTGGCTCGGGAGCGGTGGCTGCGCCGGTTCGGGCGTCGGCATCGGGGCGCTGACGGTGGTGGTAAAAGCCCAGCGTTCGGCGATCGTGGCGCCATTATCGAGCGAGACTTCCGCGACGTGGTTGCCCTCCGGCAACGGCGTGCTCGGCAAGTAGAGAATCCCGCGAGCGGTTCGCGTCGCCTGCATCGTTACGTCGGTGCCGTCGAGGATCAAGCGGATCGCCGAAGCGGAAACCTTCGGAGCGTCGATGTTCGCGCCGACAACGGGGAATGCGGTTGCATTCGCGCTATAGGGAACCGGGACCAATCCGCTAATCCCCGGCGCGAGCGTGCTCGCCTTCGATGCGTTTCCGGAAACGAAAACTGCATGCCGTGCGGCGCTGTAATAAACGCGTACGTTCAGCGCGTCGGCAATAAAACGTAGCGGAGCGTAGCTACGCCCGGCGATGATCCGCGGTGCGACGTCGAGTGCGGCGTTCTTCGAGCCGATCCACGCCGAACGCGAGCCGATCCGGAGGCGAATCATCGCGCCGCCCGGGCGGCGCACGTCGATTTCGCGCAGTGACGAGAGATAGTCGACGCGGCTCCCAAGAGCCTGTGAGAGCGCGCGCACCGGCAAGAGCGCGCGTTGGCGAACGACGACTGCGCGATCGCGCAATGTGCTGCCTCCGACGATGATTGCAAGGGTAGCGGGATGAAGCATCGTTCGTAAAACGTCCTACAGCGGTTGCTTGTTACGCGGCCATTATATTTCGACGAACCGGCGTGGGAGCGTCTCGGGTAACCGGGTGACGATTTCGTAGGAGATCGTCTGGGCCCACCGCGCCCAATCCTCGGCGGCGATCTCTTCGCTCCCGTCGCGCCCTATCAGCGTCACCGTCGCCCCGACGCCGGCGGCGGGGGCGTGGGTCAGATCGAGCACGGTGGTGTTCATTGCGATGCGTCCGAGAATCGCGCATCGCGCGCCGTCGATGAGAAAGCTGCCGTTGCCGGAGAGCAGCCGTGGGATGCCGTCGGCGTAGCCGAGCGGGAGCACGCCGATACGCATCGCCCGCGGTGCGTGGAAGGTGCACCCGTAGCCGATCGCTTCACCCGCTTCGATCTCGCGGGTGACCACGAGTTGCGAGCGATACGCGAGTGCGGGGCGCAATGCGATGCCGGATTCGCCCATCGCCGCGCGCGTCTGTTCCGATGGCCAGAGCCCGTAGAGCGCGATGCCGAAGCGGGCGATATCGAGCCGCGATTGCGGCCAGAGCATCGCCGCCGCCGAGGCCGCAATATGGTGTTGCGCCGCCGGAAAGCGCGCGCGCACGCGTTCGCGCGCGATCGAAAAGCGCGCGAGCTGGTACTGGGTGTAGGGAGAGTCGATCTCTTCTGCGGCGGCGAGGTGCGAGAAGACGCCGACGATTTCGACGTCGCGAACGCTCGCGACGGCATCGAGCATCGCATCGCATTGCTCGGGCGCGATACCGAAGCGATTGAGCCCGGTATTGATTTTGAGATGGACGCGCGCGCTCTTTCCGCATGCGCGCGCCGCAGTGGCGAGATCGTGAAGGTAGCCGCGTTCGTCCCAGAGCGGCAACTCGCAATCGTTTTCAACGGCGGCGCGTAGCGATGCCGCGGGAACGGGGCCGAGCACGAGCACCGGCGCGCGGAGGCCCGCGGCGCGCAGTGCGAGCGCCTCATCGATCGTGTAGACGCAAAGATACCGCGCCTCCGCTTCGACGGCGCGTGCGACCTCCGTGGCCCCATGGCCGTACGCGTTGCCTTTGACGACGAACGCCGCGTGCGTCGGCGCGACGAGCGCGCGCAGCGCGTCGGCGTTCGCACGCAGCGCCGCGAGCGATATGTCGAGCGCGCCGTTCACGCTCTGTATGGGTTGGGACACTACGCCTGCGCGTCGGTGGAGGCCGGGGTCATCGCTGCGACGATCCAGGCGATCGGCAAGCCGAAGAACACGGTGTGCGCGAGAAGCTGAAAGATCAAATCGTTCGGCGTTTTGGGGTTCTGCAATACGCCCGCCGCGAGCATGACGACATCCATCGCGATATAGACCACGACTCCATAGGCGAGCCCCGAGGGCAGCCAGCGCTTCGCAATAAACGGTTGCGAGGCGGCGACCCAGGCGAAGGCCACGCCCCACGCCAGCGAGACCACGAGGTGGACGATCGCACCGTAGAGCGGCGCGAGCGGATTGGCGAGGATCGCTTTCCCCATCGCCGCCATCGCGACGAAGCTCCAGAACTGCTGCATCGTGCCGCCTTGCGGGCGCACTTGGGTGACGTAGAGGAACCCGTCGATCAGGATCGCGCCGACGATGCCGGCGAGGACGCCGCGGGCGAGGATCGCGGGGTATTGGCGAGTAGTGGGAGGCATGCGGGCGCTCTTCTCCCGGTCGCTCGTTCGCTCCCACTAGGCTGCGCAACGCTCCCGCGCAGGAGTGCGGGAGAGCGAGCGCGTCTTTGTGAGGGACGCGCACGATTGTGCGGCAGCCGAGAAGGAGAGCGGGATGGCCAGCCACGAGGAGCCCCAGCCGACGAAGGTGCGCCTGGAACGGCGCGAAGGCTACGAATTTCTCGTCCGCGTCGAAGGGACGAACGTGCCGGAGTTTTTCGCCGAGGAGGGCCCTCCGCTCGGCGAGGCGCGCGGCCCCAGCCCCGATGCGATGCTCGGCGCGGCGGTCGGCAGCTGCTTGGCTTCGAGCCTGCTGTTCTGCGTCGGCAAAACGCACGCGTCGCTCGATGCGTTGCGCGCCGACGTCTCGATTCACAAAGCGCGCAACGAGCGCGGCCGCCTGCGGATCGGTTCGATCGAGGTCGAGCTCCACGCCGAGATCGCCGAGGAGCACCGCGAGCGCTTCGAACGCTGCCGCGCGCTCTTCGAGGACTACTGCACCGTCACCGCGAGCGTGCGCCAAGGGATCGCTGTGGAGGTCAAACTCAGCACCTCGTAGTGCACTCGCAAAGAGAACGCCTGCTTGCCGACGAAGGCGGCCGGACCGAACGAACCGGACCGAACGAAAGAGAGGCGCCGCCGTGAAGTACCTCGCCCTTAAAAACCGTCTGCGCGTTGCCGTTGTATTCGCGATCGCCGCGTACTTCGTAGCCCCGGCGTTGGCGGCGAAGCGCCCCGCGAATTACCTGCAGCGCGCGATGCCGCACCTCGTCGCCACGATGTCGAACGATTTCGCTCCGTTACGCGGCAAGCGCACCGAAGCGAACCAGTTCTACGACACGTATGCCGTACGCGTGCTCGCGCTGCCGCACGGCACGATCGGGCACACGTTCGCCGCACCGGGACAACGGGAGTCTTGGTCGGCGCACTTCGTGTGGTATTTTCCGCCGACGACGAGTATCGCTCGGGCATCTCAACTCGCGGCGAGCGATCTCGCGCCCGCGCTCAAAGGATTCACGATGATGGGTGCGCTCGACAAACGCACCGGCGCGACGATTTGGCGGTGGACGGCCTCGAACGGTCGTCGCGTCGTCGCGTCGCCGTTCGTCGAATCGGCGTCGAGTTCGCACGCGGCCTCGGTCGGCGTTGCGATTTCGGTTCGCCATTACATCACGTCGCACCATCGCTTCGCCCTCTACGCGCGCGGCATGACGCCCGCGCAGCGCGCGGCCTTTCTACGGGCGTTCGCGCGCGAAGTCGCCGTCGGGCTCAAAACGGCGCCGACGAATTTTGCGAGCATTCGCGGGCGCTCGGTTCCCAACGCAGGGGGCAATGCTTTCGGCGCGGCGTTTTACGCGCGGTACGCGAGCTCGTTCCATCTCGCCCAGCCCTATTCAAGCTGCCGCATCGACGTCACGCTCTTCCACCCGAATGATGAAAAGAACGATTCGAAATGGATGTTGGGCTGCGATTCGCCGACGCTCTTCGGAACCTCGCCGACCTACGATGCGGTTCGCGCCTCGATCGCGAAGGATCTGCCCGCGAATTACGTCTCGCGAATGAACGACCGTACGCGGCTCGCGACCGTCATGTCGACGCATCGGACGCGTTGGGATTCGCCCGACGCAACGATCTCGGTGGTTTTGGAAGAAACCGCCGACGATACGTACGCCGGCGGTTTCGATTACACGCTTACGATCTTTCATTTTCTTCCAAACCAATAAGCGTACCCGGGAAAGAGCCCGCGTCTAGCGCGGCGGCTTGCCGTGGCCGTGCCCGGCATTGCCGTGCCCGCCCTTGGCGGCATGTTCGTTCGAAGATTTACCGTGCTCCGACTGCTTCGTGGGGGGAGCGCCGTGGTTGGCGCGCGCGTTCTGCATTGCGTGTCCGCGATCTGCCGAATGCATTTGGCCGACGAAGCTCTGATGGTTCTGCTGCGGCGATCGCCTGTAGACGCTGCGGTCGTAGTAGACCGATCGAACGGTGTGTTGGTCGACGTGCGTGACGTAGGTATTGTAGAGGAACGTTTTGCCCTGCCACTTTCCTCCGTCGTAGCCTTTGCCGAAATATCCGTGGCCGTAATTGAGGTTGCCGTAATACCCGACGCTCTTGCCCCAATAACCGGAGTGGTAGAGATATCCAGCCGGCGTCGCCTGCCAGTAGGAAGGTGTCCACACGAGCCCCGGGCTCGGTGCGTAGGTCCAGCGCCCGGCGACCCATTGGTACGAGCTGCCGTTCCAGTTCCAATACCCGGGAATCCACATGGAGTTCGGCGCCGGCGGTGCGGGCTGCTGATAGGATGATGACGGAATCGCCGGTGGGGCGATCATCGAGATGATTTGACTCAAGGTAATCGCGGATGCCGGACGAGGCACAAACAATGCAACGACGGCGAAGATCGCGACGAAAAGGACGCGTGGGATTTTCATGGGAGTGCCTACAATCTGGGGACGAACCCCTTTCATGCTTCCCATTACGGAGCGATTTCACGCAGAACGAGAACGCGGTCACCCGAACGGGTAACCGCGTTGTTGCCGAACCGAGGGCATGTGAGGGGCTGTTAGGCGGGTGGCCCGCCGTGCCCGTGCCCGCCGTGGTCGCTGCCGTGACCGTGCTGTTGGTTCCCGCCGCCGTTCCCGTGCTGCTGGTTACCGTGCTGCTGATTGCCGCGCGGCTGAGGTTGCTGCCGATGCTGCGGCTGATAGCCCGGCTGGGGTTGCTGCCGGTGCTGCGGCTGATAGCGCGGCTGGGGTTGTTGCCGATGCTGCGGCTGGTAGCGCGGCTGGGGTTGCTGCCGTTGCGGCTGATAGCGGGGCTGGGGTTGCTGCCGGTGCTGCGGCTGATAGCGGGCGTTCCGCGGAGCGGCCGCATGCGTGACGCGCACGAAGCTCGAGCGCCCTTCCTGCGGAGCGCGACGATAGACGTGCGGATCGTAGTAGACCGCGTTCCCGATCCTGTTGCGATCGACGTGGGTCACGTAGCTGTTATAGCGGAAACGGTCGCCGTCCCACTCGCCGCCGTCGTACCCGCGGCCGTAGTAGCCGCAGCCGTAATTGACGTCGCCGTAGTAGCCGACGCTCCGCCCCCAGTAGCCGCCGTTCCAATAATAGCCGTTGCCGTCCCAGGCCCAGTAGCCGGGGGTCCAATAGAGCCCGGGTGCCGGCGCGGGGGTCCAGCGCCCGCGTACCCAGTGGTAGCCGTCGTCGTTCCAGCGCCAGTAGCCCGGTATCCAGATCCAGTTCGGAGCCGGCGGCGGTGGCTGTTCGTAGGCGTAGTAGGGGATGGGAGGAGGCGCGCTCCCAATCGAGATGCCGATCCCGATGTTGATGCTCGCCACCGCCGGGCGTGCCCCGACAAGGGCGAGGGCGAAGATCGCGGCGGTGAGGCCGATTGCGAGACGTTTCATGCTCTGCTCCTTTGCCGACTTTTCGCAGGGAGCCGGCTACCGATAAAACGCTTTGGGCGGCTCGCTCGGCACGCCCCGGGGGGAGTTTAACCATTTGCTCATCGCCTGAAACCGCTTGCACTCGGGTGGGGTCTCTGCTAATATCCAACAGGTTGGCACTCAGATGCTAAGAGTGCCAAAATCCATCTCGAAACACATTTTTGGAGGTTTTTCCGTGAACCTGAAGCCATTGGCCGACCGCGTGGTCATCGAGCACGTCGAGCAAGAAGAAAAGAGCGTCGGCGGCATTTTTCTTCCCGACACCGCGAAAGAGAAGCCCCAGGAGGGGATCGTCCGCGCGATCGGGAGCGGCCGCGTGCTCGACAACGGCACGACTGTTGCAATGACCGTGAAGGTCGGCGACCGCGTAATTTTCTCGAAATACTCGGGCAGCGAAGTCAAAATCGACGGCGTCGAGTACCTCATCGTTTCCGAAAAAGACGTCCTGGCTATCGTCGACAAAGTGCCGGCGCACGCGTAAGGAGTTAGAAAGAATATCATGGCTGCTAAACAACTCGTATTTGATGAATCCGCTCGTCGCGCTCTCGAGCGCGGAGCGAACATGCTCGCCGATGCCGTCAAGGTGACGCTCGGGCCCAAGGGACGCAACGTCGTCCTCGACAAGAAATTCGGTTCGCCCACGATCACGAACGACGGCGTGACGATCGCCAAAGAGATCGAACTGCCCGACGCGTTCGAAAACATGGGCGCGCAGCTCGTGAAAGAAGTCGCGAGCAAGACCAACGACATCGCCGGCGACGGCACGACCACCGCGACGGTGCTCGCCCAAGCGATCATCCGCGAAGGCCTGCGCAACGTAACGGCCGGAAGCAATCCGCTGCTCATCAAGCGCGGCATCGAGAAGGCCGTCGAAGTTGCGGTCAAGGAGATGGAATCGTTCAAGCAGGTCGTCGACACCAAAGAGAAGATCGCTCAGGTCGCATCGATCTCCGCGAACGACAAAGAGATCGGCAACTTCATCGCCGACGCGATGGAGAAGGTCGGTAAAGACGGCGTCATCACCGTCGAAGAGTCGAAGACCCTCAAGACCGAAGTCGAAACCA
>JAJXXM010000098.1 GCA_021781095.1 bacterium | reverse complement strand
GGCGTTCGAGGAGTTCGTCCATGCGCCACGCGATATCGCGAGCATCCTCGAACGCGATCGGTTGCGTTCCGTCGACGAGGAGCCGCCGCTCCGCGCG
Source organism: bacterium (assembly GCA_021781095.1). The sequence continues at coordinate 9,178 of JAJXXM010000098.1, read as the reverse complement.
AATTTCTTCGACGCGCCGGTGAGCGAACTCGGGATCGATCTCGTCGGGGCGATGCCCTTCCAGCCCGAGCAGAAGCGCGCGATCGGTCGCATGCCCGCGCCCGGTGAGCGCGAGCGAGCCGTAGAGATCGACGTGAATGCGCTGCGTCCGAACGAGTTCTCCCGAGGCACGAAGCGCCGTGGCGAAACGCGCCGCCGCGCGCATCGGGCCAACCGTGTGCGAGCTCGAGGGGCCCAAACCGACTTTGAAGATATCGAAGAGCGAGATATACATTTTTATTTATGGTACCGCTCTATTCGTCCAAAAGCCTGGTACCAAAGGCGCCGCCTTACGGCGGAGACTGAAAGACGACGATGGCGTCGACGACGCCGTTATGGTCGCGAAGCGGAACTACGGCGGCGTCGCATTCCGACCGTTGCTCGGCGGCAGTAGAGCGCGCGCGCTCGACGTGCTCGTGGCCCGCGAGCGGCGGCGCCTCCTCGGCAGCGCGATTGCGAAAGATGGAGATCGCCTCTTGCGCCTCGACGGCGAAAATCTCTACCGGGATGGGCAGCACGTCGATCGCCCGCGTAACGAGCCCTCGATCGCGAGTGGTGCGCCGCCGATCCGTGATATCGCGCGCGACTGCGAGCCAGTGTTCGTTCAATTCGCTCGCGCGAATGGGATGGACGCCGAGCTCTACCCAGAACGAGCTGCCGTCACGGCGTCGCAGACGAACCTCCTTTTCGACCGATTGAGAGGATTCGAGCAACTCGTCGATCGTCGCGAGCACGCGCGGATCGTTATCGCGAGCGATCAGGCGCCCACCCGAGATGCCGACCAGCTCATCGGCTTCGTACCCAAGAACGCTCCGCAACGCGCCGTTGGCGTAGAGCAGGCGCGGCCCACCCTGCGAGGGCGCGCGCGCATCGAAGAGCGCAACGTAGTCGGCGGACTCCTCAAGGGCGCGGTAGAGCACACCGCGCTCGGCGACGGCACGACGGCGCTCGGAGATGTCGCGCAAAACGGCAACGTAGTGGGTAACGCCGTCGCCGGAATAGCGTAAGGGCGACCAGCGAATCTCCATCCAACAGGAACGCCCCTTCGCCCCAAGCTCCACCTCAAAGCGCACCGAGGCCCCCGCCCGCACCTTCGGAAAGAGCGCCTCGTAGAGCGCGCGATTATGCGGCTGGATCTGCAAAAATGGATTATTTGGTTGCGAGAGTTCTTGAAGCGAGTAACCGCTCAGTCGCTGGACCGCTTCGTTGGCGTACACGATGCGCACCGGAACCGCCGGATTCTCGGTAAATTCCATAATCGCGATCCCGTCGTTTGCCTGATCGATTGCGAACTCAAGCAAGGCCGCCCGTTCGGGCGAATCGCGACGATCCTCAGGCAGCAAGCGACTCGTCATCTTCTCTCGTCCTATCGGTCGCGCACGCTCGATTATTGAATGGCGATGCCAATCGTGAAGGAGCGCTCGTCGGCGCGGCGCGAGGGATTCGCTGTATGGCGGGAGGGTGTAGGAATCGAACCTACCAGCCGGCGTGAACCGGCCTCAGCGGTTTTGAAGACCGTGCGAGCCACCAGACCCGTACTCTCCCACGTGCGCTCGTTCACGGATTCGCTATTTGGTCACGCTACGCCCGCCCCAACGTCGGGCGTGCGTTCGTTCGCGGCCGCACCTTCATTTCGCAGAGCGCGCTCCGTTTCACTCGTCGACGCGGATCCCTTCGACATCGAGAACGATCTCGACACGACGCCCGACGACGACCCCGCCGTTCGCGAGCGCACCGTTCCAATCGACGCCGAAATCGTAGCGGTCGATGCTCGTCGTGCCGGTAAAGCCGGCACGTTCCTTCGGGCCCTTATCGACGCCGTCTTCCCACCACGGCGTCTGCCACGTTCCCAAATACCGAACGGCGAGAAGTACGGGGCGCGTCGCTTCGCGGATGGTAAGGTTCCCAGTGACTTCATAATCGCTCGGGCCGATTTTCGCCACCGCCGTCGATGTAAATCGAATGCTCGGGTACGCCTCGCAGTGCAAAAAATCCGCGCTGCGTAAATGGTCGTCGCGCGTCGGCTCGCCGGTCCAGCAGGCTCGCGCGTCGATTCTCGCCTCGACGGAGAGCTTCTCCGGGCACTGCGGATTGAAATCGATCTCGCCTTCGACGTTTTTGAACGAGCCGCGCACCCAGGTCACCATCATATGCCGGGCGCGAAACTCGGCCGCACTGTGCCCGGGTTCGAATTTCCACTTCATCGCCTATTCTCTCTTTCCATCATTAATCGTTCGAGGCGTCGATCCGGAACGACCCACATCGCGGCAACCGCGACAAAAAGAATATCGGAGATCGCCGGTGCCAGAAATGCAAAGCCGATCGCGCAAACGTAAATAACGAGTGAGGCCCTGCCCTTCGAATCCGATTCGACGGCCTTCGCAAACGGCGTCGAGGCTCCGTTCACGGCGACGAGCGTACGCTGCAACACCGTATAGGCGAGCCCCTCGAGGAGCAATACTAGGGCGTACAACGCCGTCGGAATCGGCGCCGTCGGGTTTTGCCCGAGCCAATTCGTCGTAAACGGAATCAACGAGAGCCAAAACAATAGATGGAGGTTCGCCCACATCGCGCGACCGTCGATCATTTTCGCCGCGCGCAGCATGTGATGGTGGTTGTTCCAATAGATGCCGATGAACACGAAGCTCAACACATACGTTGCAACCGTCGGCACCACCGCGCGCAACGATTCCAAGCTCGTTCCATTCGGCGGCTTCAGCCCCAACACCATTATCGTAATGATCACCGCCAAGACGCCGTCGCTAAAGGCTTCGACGCGCGCGGAATCGGTCGCGAATGATGATCGGTCGTTTGGTCGCTCGCTCGTACCCATGCCGCACCCTCCTTCCCGAGAAGCTCGCGAGCCCCTCGGACAATCATTTCTTAAGGATTTTTTGCTAGAGTGGGGCTTTCGCACCGATCTCTTCAGGAGGAAGGCATGACCCCACGCCACGAGCTGCGAGCCGGCCTTCGAATCCTTACTCTCTCCGCCTTTTTCGGCGTCTCTCTCTCAGGATTCGGCGCCCGCGCGATCGCGGCCACCACCCCCTCACCCTCGCCCTCACCAGCGGCACTGCGCACGATCATTCGCGTCCGCGCAAAGGCGAACCGGGCATCGCGCTCGCGCAAACAGCAGTTTCTTTCGCCGTTCAGCGGCTCGGTGATCGGCCGAGACGTTATCGATCACGCCGGCCCGATCTCGAGTATCCAAAGCATTCTCAATAGTTCGCCGAGCGTCGAAGCATTTTCGTTCGGCGGCTCCGGGCTCGTTCGCACTCACCTATCCTTCCGCGGTTTCAACGGCGGGCAGTTCGGCGAAACGCTCGACGGCATTCCCTTAAACGGGCTCTTCAACGGCGGCGTCACCAATTCGGCGTCGCAACGAAACGCGACCGCCTTCGTAACGCCCATGGTGGAGTCCGTCAACGTCTATCGCGGCGTGAACGATCCCGAGCACACCTCGATCGATTCGCTCGGCGGCAGCGTCGCCTACCACCTCCTCGACCCGGCTTTCAAGCGCTCGTTCGGCTTGGTCTATAACGCCGGCACCGGTGGCGACGCAATCTTCAATACCGGTGCGAATGCGGCTGGGGTTCGAGCGGTCATCGGCACGGGAACCGGATATTACCGCGGTTTTCAAAACGACGTTCCCGATTGGAACCACTATATCTACGGAAACCTCATCGTTCCGGTCTTCCACCGCTCCGGATTTCTGCGCTTTATCTACAACGACGACCGCAACACCGGCTACGTTCCTCACGACGTCCCGAACGACGCCATACCGGGCGCTTCGATCGCCACCAACGGCATCGCCTTCCAATGGCCGGTGGATCAGACCTATTCGTACAACATCGCGCACACGAATCTCGATCTCATCGATTTCGTCAAGCAATGGAGCCCCGCGGTTGCGACGCGCCTCACGTTCTTCCGCTATCTCACCGATTACTCGCGTACGTCGTACACCGACCCAACGATTTCCTATTTGCCGAATTCACCGTTCGCACCGACCTTCGCGCAAAGCTGGATGAACGGCACGATTTCGTCGAATCCCGCCGATTTCGCATACCATCTCTACCATAACAGCGACCAACGGCTGGGATTTGTCGCCCGCTCGACGTTCTACACCTCCTCGAAGAACACGTTGAAGTTCGGCTGGCAATACGTACACGGGCACGAAGAGAGCGCGGAATATTGGGGCCCGACGCTCGGGTTCGCACCGCAAATTACCTATAACGACGCTTGGGATCAACCGGGAAACCGGAACTCGATCGTGCAGTATGCCGAGGATACGTACCGCGTCGGCAAGCTTCTCGTCGAGCCCGGCTTGCGTTTCGATTCCGTCACCACCGAGAGCCTGACGCCGTACGTCGGCTACTTCTACTCCCAACCTTTTAGCGTTGGAAATTCGTACGCATTCTTCGAACCGTCGCTCGGCCTACGCTATCGCTTCGCAAAAAATCTCGTCGCCTATCTCGGCACCGGCACGGCCTACAAGCCGCCGGAGATTAGCGCCTACTATAACGACGTCATCGATTCGGTGACCGGGAAAGTCGCGCCGCTCGTCGTGCAGCCCGAGCAATCGACCGATTTCGACCTCGGGCTCCGAGGATTCAATAACCGCTTCCGCTGGTCGGCGGGGATCTATCGCGACAACTTCAACAACACGTTCTCCCAAGCGCCGGCGCCGCTCTCGTATTACGAGAACGCCCTCGGCCAAAACCCAACGCAAGCGGCCGCTTCGGTGGCATCGGGAGCGATCACGCTGATCACCAACGCCGGCAACTCGCGCTATAGCGGCGTCGAGCTCGGCGTCTCGCACCTCCGGCTCACCTCCGGGAGCGGCCCGAACGGGCTCTTCGGCTTCATCAACGCATCGCAAAACGCCGCCTACTATACCACCGCCTATACCAGCGGGTCGGGCGCCAACGTCACAGCGGGCACCAACGTACCCTACGTTCCCAACCATCTCTACAATATCGGTGCGTCGTTCGTCACCTCGCACTTCACCGGGTACGCGGATTACCGGATCGTCGGCGCGCAGACCATCTTCGATAACGTCACCGCCGCACCGTCGATGACGCAGCTGCGCTCCTACCGCACGCTCGATGCAAACCTCACCTGGGAACCCGCAGGAAGCAAAGGCTTCGGCATTACGCTCTCCGGGTACAATCTCCTCAACGAACGTGCGAACGTCTACGAATATAATAGCTCGGCGTTCGGCGCATTTCCGAACGGCGTCTTCGTCGGGATGCCGATCGCGCCGCCGACGGTCGTCGTGAGTTTCGGATACCGCTCCTAACCACGACGCAGACGCCCATGCAAACGAGCCGCCGAGAACATCGGCGGCTCGTTCTCATTCTGCGCGCCCGGCGACGCGCCCCAGCACCCGTTCGAGCACGCCGGGTTCCAACCGTTCGGGGCGCACGACAAAATTGCGATCGTCGTCGACGCGGAGGTGCCCGGCGAGTTGCAATTTTCCTAGCTCGAGCGTACAGGTTTCGCGCGACGTGCCGATGAGCTGAGCGAGCTCTTGGTGCGAGAGCCGCACGGCGATGCGCACTTCTCCGTTTTCGAGCGCTTCGCCATGCTCGCGTGCTAGATGGCGCAGTGCGTGTTGCAAACGAGCGCGCACCGAGCCGTAGGCCAAGCCGGCGATTCGCGTTTCGATCTCCCGGCGGCGTCGCGCCATCTCACCGGCAACCATCATGGTAAGTGCGGGGCGGTGCCCCATCAGGCGCGTAAAATCGTCGACCGAGGCGGCACAAATATGCGTCGCATCGAGCGCTTCGGCAAACGTCTGCCGTCGGCTCTCATCGAAAAGCGCGAGCTCGCCGAAGACGTCGCCGGGGCCGAGGATCGCCAGTGTGAGCTCTTTCCCATCCTCGGTGGAGCGGAAGAGCCGCACGTGCCCGCTTTTGAGGAGATAGATTGCATCGCCGAGGTCGCCTTCGGAGAAGACGATCTCTTTCGCGCCATAATCGCGCTCGTGAAACAGGTGCGCGAAGCGCTCGATCTCGTCGCGCGGAACGCCGTGAAAGAGCCGATTGCGTTCGATGTACCACACCTTGTTGGCCACGGGCAACTCTTTCCCGAGAAGCGAGGAAAAGACCCGGCGCAGCCGCTCCTCGCTCGGCGTTCCGGTGATGCGCCGGCCGTCGGAGAGCACGAGGGTCGGCGTCGCGACCAGGGAGATGCCGTCCTCGTGCGCACGCTCCTTCGCGCGCACCGCGACGTGGAGTTCGGGATACTCCCCGAGCACCCGTCGAACGCGTTCGACGGCGAGATCGGAGAACGGACAGGCCGTGCCCACATAGAGCACGACCCGTTCGCGAGCGAGCATCGCCACGTGTGAACTCAGCGGAGATTCACGTGTAGGACCGCCGGCGCGGCGTTCATCGTGGGCATGTGATCGTCATTCGCCAGCAAGACGAGAATCGTCGCCGGGCCGCCGTGCCAGCTGGAGAGATCGATCGGAATGCGCGTCGTACAGGGCATGCCCACCATTCCCGGCATCGACATGCCGAGCATCGAGGTCAACGCACTCTGCGACATCCCACTCTGCTTCATCATCATCGCACCGGCCTTCATGCCCATCGGGGTTTTCATCATCGCCAGCAACGGCGTCGGCGGTGCGGCGCTCGTCTCGCCGCTCTGTTGCACCATGACGTGCACGTGTCCCCACCCGGCGATATCGCGTTTCCCTTCGAGGCCGCAGGAAAGGTGAAAATCGTGGACGCCGAGCACGAGCGTGAAGCGTTTGCCGACACTCGCGCCGTTGCGCGGCGAGAGAATGGCGACCGAGGGACGCCCGGAACGGCTCGGAGTTGGAAGCGGCCTCGTGCCGACGGGTTGGTACGTAAACGTGACGCTCGTCGGCATACTCGCCAACGCGTGCGCGTCGGTCGCGAGCGCGACGGTAATCGTGTGCCGCCCCGGTGCGAGTCCGCGCCCCGATACGGCGACCGAGGGCGAGCAGAATGGCCCGACGAGATGGGCCATATCCATGCCGTCGACCATCACGTGGTAGTGCCCCTCTCCCATCGGCGCATTGGTTTTGCCGATGTTCGTACACTCGAGGCGATAATTGCGAACGGCGACGCGAAGCGGAATCGACGATCCGCGCACGGTCGCACCTGCGGCCGGTGAAAGTATCGCAATCGATGGTGCGGCCATCATCGAAGCGAGTGCGGGAAGCCCCGCCAGCAGCACTGCGGCAACCGATGCGGCCGCGACGAGTCGGGATGTTTTCATGAGTCTGTTCTCCGAGTTTGGGAAAGGAGGGAATGCAGAATGCCCTCCGACCCTACCAGGGCGCGCGCGTGCGCGCGGTGAGCCTGCTTACAACTCGCCGAGAACGGCGCCGAGAATATCGCCGACGACGCGGTGGCACTCGAGCGGATGGCGGAGCGGAACTCCGCGGTGCACCGTATAGACGTTGCGGCGCCCGTCACGACCGCGCGAGATCACGCCGGCGGCTTCGAGATCGACGAGAATCTGCGCGACGGCGCGCTCGGTCACCCCAACCTGTTCGGCGAGGTCGCGGAGCCGCAGTTCGGGGTTCTGGGCGAGAGCAACCGTAACGTGGGCGTGGTTGCTTAAAAAGGTCCACCGAGAACGAGCCTCCATTTTTTTTCTCCTCCGCTGCCGCAGTAGATATTGACCGCCGCTGGATTACCTGTTATACCATACATGAACAGTATTTCATGCATTTGAGTTCACAAAAGGAGTCCGCCCTGTGATTGCAGCCGATACCCTTCCCGAAGCCGCCGTCTCCGTCCCGGTCGCCATCGCCCACGGCGATGGAATCGGCCCCGAGATTATGGATGCCACCCTCGCGATCCTCAACGCGGCCGGGGCGAAGATCGAGCCGCGCCCGATCGAGATCGGGGAGCGCGTCTATCGTTCGGGGCTATCGAGCGGTATCGGCGACGAGGCCCTCGAGACGCTCGGATCGACGCGGCTGCTGCTCAAAGCGCCGATCACCACGCCGCAAGGCGGGGGTTATAAGAGCCTCAACGTCACGATCCGCAAAATGTTTGGGCTCTACGCCAACGTTCGCCCGGCGCGCGCGATGGCGCCCTTCGTTCCGACGCTCCACCCCGAGATGGATCTCGTCGTCATTCGCGAGAACGAAGAGGACGTCTACGGTGGGATCGAGCACCGGCAGACCGACGATGTGACGCAGTGTCTCAAGCTGATCACCCGCAGCGGCACGGAACGAATCGTTCGCTACGCATTCGAATACGCTCGCGCCCACCAGCGCAAGCGCGTCACCTGCTTTACCAAAGACAACATCATGAAGGTGACCGACGGGCTCTTCCACCGAGTCTTCACCGAAATCGCCGCCGAGTATCCCGATATCGAAAACGAACATTTCATCGTCGATATCGGTGCCGCTCGTCTCGCGACCAACCCGGAGCGCTTCGACGTCATCGTCCTACCGAATCTCTACGGCGATATTCTCTCCGACGTCGCCGCCGAACTCTGCGGATCGGTCGGCATGGCCGGGTCGGCGAACGTCGGCGACGATATCGCGATGTTCGAGGCGATTCACGGTTCGGCGCCCGATATTGCGGGGCAAGGCATCGCCAATCCCTCGGGCCTGCTCAATGCCGCGATCATGCTGCTCGGACACATCGGCCAGGGCGCGATCGCAAAGCGCATTCAGGATGCGTGGCTCTGCACGATCGAAGACGGCATTCATACGCGCGATATCTTCGGAGCGCAGAGCGTCCGTTGCGTCGGGACGAGCGAATTCGCACAAGCCGTCATCGAGCGGCTCGGGCGCGTGCCTTCGCGGCTCGCCTCGCCCGAGATCGGCCGCTGCATCGTGCCGGAGGAGAAACGCGAAGCGGCCTCAGCCGGCACCGTTGAAAAGCGCCGCGTCGGCGTCGACATGTTCATCGATTGGAACGACGGTGCGCCCGCCGAACTTGCGGAGCGCCTGCTCGCGATCGAGGCCGAGCCGATGCGCTTGACGATGATCACCAATCGCGGCACGCAGGTGTGGCCGCGTGCGAGCTCGTCGACGCGCTGCGTCGATCACTGGCGCTGCCGCTTTCAGAGCGAGACGCCGATCGACGGCGGCGCGGTCGCGCGCCTGATGGCCGCGATCGAAGCGCTCGGGCTCGAAACGAGAT
>JAJXXM010000175.1 GCA_021781095.1 bacterium | reverse complement strand
CACACAAACGCCTTCGATTACCGGATTGGCAACCGATCCTACGAGCCTTCGCGCCGATGTCGGTGACGCCGAGGTTCGCCGCGTCGAGCTCGTCGCATTGCGCGCCACGATGGAAGCATTGCACGCGAGCGGCTATTCGATGCTGCTCGATCTCGGTGCCGTCGATTATCCCGAACGCACCCCGCGCTTCGACGTCGTCTATCATTTGCTCGCGATGCCGGTGAAGGCGAGCGCGCTCGCCGAAGTCGGAACGCCCAAACGCTTGCGCGTGCTCTGCGGCGTCGATGGCGAGAAGCCCGTGTGCCCGAGCGTCATGGATATTTGGCCGAGCGCGGATTGGGCCGAACGCGAAGTCTTCGATCTGTTCGGAATCACGTTTACCGGGCACGAAGATCTCCGCCGCATTCAGATGCCCTACGACTGGGAAGGGCATCCGTTGCGGAAAGATTATCCGTTGCGCGGGCCGGCGCGCGAGCGCGCCCCGCGCCCCGCATTCGCACTCAAGAGTAACGTCGTCGCGGGAGCGCCGCCATCGGGGCGTACGCTCGAAGCGTTGCAGGCGCAAGTGAAAGCCGCACGCGAGCGCGCCGCGCGGGAGAGCGAATCGTGAGTACGACGGAACGGCCGACGACGCCGCCCGAACCGATGACCCCCGAAATCGTCAGCCGCGAAGGCAATTCGATGGTGCTCTCGATGGGGCCGCAGCATCCCTCGACGCACGGCGTGCTCCAAATCATGCTCGAAATCGAAGGCGAGACGGTCGTGAAGGCCGAGCCGGAGATCGGCTACCTGCATACCGGCATCGAAAAATCCGCCGAAAATCTTTTCTGGACGCAGGCGCAGACCGTCATCGAACGGATGGATTATCTCGCGCCCGAGAGCAACGCGCTCTGTTACGCGCTCGCCGCCGAACGATTGCTCGGCATCGAAGGGAAGATTCCCGAGCGCGCGCAGACGATACGCGTGCTTTTTTCAGAGTTGACGCGCATGGCTTCGCACTGCGTCTGGCTGGGAACGCACGGCATCGATATCGGTGCGATCTCGGTGTTCTTCTATTGCTTCGATCTGCGCGAGAATCTGCTCGATCTTCAGGAAGCCGCGGGCGGGGCGCGCATGCACCCCAACTACGTGCGCATCGGCGGCGTGAACGGCGACCTCCCGCAAGGCTTTCTCGACCGCTTCGATGCGTTGCTCGAAAAGTTCCCGGGACGCATGCGCGATCTACGCGGACTGTTGCAAGCGAATCCGATTTTCCAGGATCGCACCATCGACGTCGGGACGTTAACGCCCGATGAAGCGGTGCGCTGGAACGTGACCGGGCCGGCGTTGCGTGCTTCGGGGATCGCCTATGACGTTCGCCGCGCGTTCCCCTATTGCGGTTTCGAAACCTATGAGTTCGACGTTCCCACGCGCACCGAAGGCGATGCGTACGCGCGCTTCCTCGTTCGGCTCGACGAAATGGAAGAATCGTACAAGATCCTCAAGCAGGTCCGGAAGCGGCTCGACACCCCCGGCGCCGTGATGATCGACGATCCCAAGATCGCCGCCCCGCCGAAAGAGACGATCGCGCTCTCGATGGAAGCGTTGATCCATCACTTCAAGATCGTCAGCGAAGGCTTCCGCATTCCGCCCGGCGATGCGTATGCGTCGGTTGAATCGCCGCGCGGCGAACTCGGCTATTACATCGTGAGCGACGGGGGCAATCGCCCGTATCGCATTCGGACGCGCCCGCCCTCGCTCTATAACCTGCAAGTACTTAAACACATCGCACCGGGAAATCTGATCGCCGATCTCGTCGTGATGATCGGTTCGCTCGACCCGGTCTTCGGAGAGGTCGATCGATGACGCAGCGAGAGCTCGATTTTCCCGCGTTGGCGGAGCGGCTGCGCCCGCAGTGCGAGGCGATCGTCGCGCGCTACGAAGAGCCGCGCTCGGCGTTGTTGCCGATCGTCCATCTCTTCCAAGAGCACGAAGGGTATGCCAGCCGCGAAGCGATGCGCTTTACCGCGGATCTGCTCGGGTTGACCCCGGCGGTCGTCGAGAGCACCGTCTCGTTCTATACGCTGTTCTTCCGCAAACCGGTCGGCAAATATATGCTTCAAGTCTGCCGCGGCCTCTCGTGCACGATTAATGGTGCCGAGGACATCATGGCGTATTTCCGCGAGAAACTCGGCATCGGTCACCTTCAAACGACCGAGGACGGGCTGTTCTCTTACGAAGAGGTCGAGTGTCTCGCCTCGTGCGACCGCGCGACGTGCATGCAAGTCAATCTCGAATTCATCTACGATCTCACGCCGCAGGCGATCGACGACATGATCGCCGCGATGCGCGCGGGCACGTTCTCGGTCGCTCCGATGGCGCAGAGCGACGCTCCCGGCAAGACGTGGAGCGTGAAACAGGATGGTGAGGTGTCGCGCGGCAGAAAGGCCACCGGCGCGCTCGGCGTCACCTCCCCGAACAACCCGGGAGGCATCGGCGATAGTAGCGGCGTCATCATGCTCGATCGTTTCGTGCTGCGCGACGACGCTCCGGCGATGCGCGCTCGTTCGAGCGAACGGCTCGTGCAAGATGCAAAACTCGTGGCGGAGGTTATCGAAGAATAATGCCGGTGGTAAAAGTGCTCACCGACGGCATCGGCGAGGTGGACCTCACCGATCTGGCGATCTATCGGCAACGCGACGGCTACCGGCAATGGGAGCGCGCGGTTCGCGAGCTGAAATCGAGCGAGGTGCTCGAGATGGCGGATCGTTCGGGGCTTCGCGGCCGCGGCGGTGCGGGTTTCCCGACCGCAAAGAAATGGAGCTTTCTCCCCGCGGGCGATAAGCCGCGCTACCTGGTCTGCAACTGCGACGAAGCCGAGCCCGGGACGTTCAAAGACCACATGCTGCTCGAACGCGCGCCGCATTTAGTGCTCGAAGGCATCCTCCTCGGTGCCTACGGCATCGGCTCGCATCACGCGTTCATCTACATTCGCGGCGAATTCAAACGTGGATACGAGATTTTCTCGCGCGCGTTGGAAGAAGCGCGCGCGGCGGGTTTCGTCGGAAAGAACCTCTTCGGTACGGGATACGACCTCGAAGTAACGATTCACCGCGGCGCGGGAGCGTATATCTGCGGCGAAGAGACCGCGCTGCTGAATTCCTTGGAAGGCAAGCGCGGCGAACCGCGCCTGAAGCCGCCGTTTCCCGCGATCGCCGGCCTCTACGGCATGCCGACGGTCGTCAATAACGTCGAGACGTTGGCCTACCTCGTGCCGATTTTGCGGAACGGGCCGGAATGGTTCGCGGCCGTCGGCACCGAGCGCAGCAAGGGCTACAAGATCATTTCGATCTCCGGGCACGTGCGGAAGCCCGGGAATTACGAAGTCCCGCTCGGCACGACGGTGCGCGAGCTTATCGAGATCGCGGGCGGCCTGCGCGAAGGCCGGACGCTGCGCGCGGTGCAACCCGGCGGCGGTTCGTCGGCGTGCATTTTTGAAGAGCATCTCGATCTGCCCTACGACTACGAAAGCATGGCCAAGGCGGGTTCGATGCTCGGTTCGGGCGCCTTCGTGGTTTTCGACGACACGACGGATTTCGTGAAGTGTGCTTTCAATCTCGTCCGTTTCTTCGCGCACGAATCGTGCGGTCAGTGCACGCCCTGTCGCGAGGGAGGGCACTGGCTCGAAACGGTGCTCCATCGCTTCGTGGAAGGGCGCGGCCTCGAAAGCGACTTGGCGATGATGCGCCGCGTCTCGTCGACGATCACGGGGTTAAACCTCTGCGCGCTCGGCGATTCGATCGAGCCGTTCCTGAAATCGGTACTCCAGCGCTTCCCCGAACAATTCGAAGCGCGCGTTCTTCGTGAGGTCGCTTCTGCATGAGTTCAGCCCCGGCGACGAGCGATCTCGTCAATCTCACTATCGACGGCGTTCCCCTGCAAGTGCGCAAGGGGACGCTTCTCGTCGAAGCTGCAAAGCTCGTCAAGCAAGAGATTCCCGTCTACTGCTACCACACAAAACTCGGCCCCGCCGGGCTGTGTCGCGTCTGTCTGGTTGAAGTAGAAGGCATGCCCAAGCTGCAGATCGGTTGCAATACGCCGGTCGCCGAAGGCATGGTGGTGCGAACCCGCGGCGAGAGCGTGGAAAAAGGACGTGCGATGGTGTTGGAACTGTTGCTCGTCAACCATCCGCTCGACTGTCCGATCTGCGACAAAGGCGGAGAGTGCGACCTGCAAGACTACGCGATGGCGTACGGCCGCGGCAGCAGCGATCTCGCCGATCCGAAGACGAGCAAACCCAAAGCGGTCGATCTCGGCCCGACCATCGTGCTCGACGAAGAGCGCTGCGTCGTCTGCCAGCGCTGCGTGCGATTCGACGACCTGATCGCGGGCGAACGGCAACTCGTGTTGAAGGATCGCGGACATCGCGACATGATCGCCACCGCGACGGGCGATCCGTATCGCCACAATTTTACCGGCAACGTTACCGAACTCTGCCCGGTCGGCGCGCTCACCTCAAAGACCTATCGCTTTAAATCGCGCCCGTGGGATCTGCATCGTACCGAGACGAGTTGCACGCAATGCTCGGTCGGCTGTCGCATGAATGTCGACGTTCGGCGCGGGACCGTGCTGCGCACGATGTCGGTGGAGGGCGACGACGCCGTCTCCGATTGGTGGCTCTGCGACCGCGGGCGCTATAACGTCGGCTACGTCGACGCGCCCGGTCGGATCACGCAGCCGTTGCTGCGTCGCGACGACACCTTCGTGCAGATCGGCTGGGACGATGCCTTCGCGATCTGGGCGAAGGCCATTCGCACGGCGCTCGACGCGCGCGGCCCCGAGAGTATCGCGGCGCTCGGCGGCGGACGCCTCACCAACGAAGAAGCGTACGTGCTCGCACGGAGCATGCGCGAACTCGGCGCGAAAAATATCGATTGGCGCACCGGTCGGCAGCGGCAAGCGACGCCGGGAAGCTCGGGCGGCACGCTGCTCGATCTCGAACGCGCCGGCGCGATCGTCACGATCGGCGAGTCGCCCGCGCAACTCGCACCCGTTATGGATCTGCGCGTTCGCAAAGCGGTCCGCCACGGTGCGCGCTACATTCGCGTCGCTTCGCATGAAGCGCCGCCGACGATGCGCTACCTCGACGTCCCCGACGTTGCTGCGGCCGCCGCCGCGATTCCGGCGAACGTCACGCGCGTCGCCTTGCTCTGGGACGGCGTCGACAGCGCGCTCGCGCGCGCCGCGTTCGCCGCGCTCGAACGCGAAGGGCGCACGCTGCTCACCTACATCTCCGGCGAACAGGGGAACGCGCGCGGTGCCGAAGCGATGGGCATGTTGCCCTTCTCGGGCCCGGGCTATCACGTCGCCGACACCGGCCGCGATTTCGACGGTATCTGCGCAGATGCACTCGCCGGAAAGATCGACGTCCTTTCGATCTTCGGTGCGAACCCCGCACTCAACGCCGCCGACGGCGCGCGCGTGCGCGACGCACTGCAAGCGGTCGGCTTTCTCGTCGTCACCGAGCTGTTTATGACCGAGACGGCAAAGGCGGCATCGCTCGTGTTGCCCGCCGCCGGTGCGTTCGAGAAGAGCGGCAGCATCGTCAATCTCGCCGGCGACGTGCTCCCGACCGCGGCCGCACTCGCCCCGCCCGACGGCGTCCTCAGCGATTTCGAAATCGTTGCCGGGCTCGCGCGTGCGTTGGAGATCGCGCTTCCCGATACCGAAGAGATCGAACGTGCAACGATCGCCGCGGCTGCGGCGTTGCCGGTCGGCATCGCCTTCGGCGACGAGCGTTTTGCCGGTGCTGCAAAAGAGCCCGCGCTCGGCGACGGCTTGCGGCTGCACGTGACGCACCACGCATTCGCCGGCGGCGGAACGCTCGCGAATGACGAACGGATCGCCGCGCTTCGGCCGCTGCCGGAGGCGGCATTCTCGCACGCCGACGCCGAACGGCTCGGCATTCGGACCGGCGATTACGTCGATCTCGTCGGCCCCGGGGGAACGTTGCACGATTTGCTCGCCGAGGTGCGCGATTCGCTCCCCCCGGGGGAGGTCGTCGCGATCGGTGGGCTCTCCGATGCTCCCGCGAACCTTCTCCCCGAACGCTCGCGCGTTCGCGTTGAGAACGTGCGGCACGCCGATTCGTTGGTGGAGGCGTAAGCGATGTTGATCGTGCTCGTAAAATCGGCGGTGTTGCTGCTCGTGGTGATTACCACATTTGCATACGCCATGCTCTTCGAACGCAAGATTCTTGGATGGATGCAATTGCGCCCCGGGCCGAACCGCGTCGGCCCATGGGGAATGTTGCAGCCGGCGGCCGATGCGGCGAAACTCATTCTGAAAGAAGATCTCACGCCGAAGACCGCCGACCCGCTGATCTATCGCCTCGCGCCGTTCATTTCGCTCCTCACGGCGTTCGCGGTCTACGCAATCGTCCCGTTCGGCGCGAACGGTGACGGCTCGCCGTGGGCGATCGGCGACGTCAATGCGGGAATTCTGTTCCTCATGGCGATCTCGTCGATCGGCGTTTACGGCATCTCGCTCGGCGGCTGGGCCTCGGGCTCGAAGTTTCCGCTGCTCGGCGCCGTCCGCGGCACCGCGCAGATGATTTCCTACGAGCTCTCGATGTCGCTCTCGTTCGTCGGCGTCCTCATGCTCGCCGGAACGACCTCGCTGACCGGCATCGTCAACGCTCAGGAACGCGTGTGGTTTTTGATACCGCAGGCGCTCGGCTTCATCATCTACGTTATCACCGCGGTCGCCGAAACCAATCGTACGCCCTTCGATCTCGTCGAGGCGGAGACCGAACTCGTCGGCGGCTTTCACACCGAGTATTCGGGGCTCCGGTTCGGATCGTTCTTTATCGCCGAGTACGTGAACATGCTCACCGTCTCGTGCATCGCGACGTTGCTCTTCTTGGGCGGCTGGAACGCGCCGTTCGGGCTGACGATGCTTCCGGGCGTCGCTTGGTTCGTCGTGAAGGTCGGAGCGTTCATGTTTTTCTATATGTGGTTGCGCGCGACGTTGCCGCGCTTTCGCTACGATCGTCTGATGACGTTCGGGTGGAAGGTGTTGCTTCCGATCGCCACGCTCAACCTCGTCGCTACCGCGGCGTGGGTCGCGCTTCACTAAGGCGGGAACGAACGAATGCGAAAACACCTCTTTAACGTCGGCGCGATTCTCCAAGGTTTGGGAATCACGTTCAAGTATATGTTCGTCCGGCGCCCGACGATCGAATATCCAAGCATTAAAAAACAGCACGCGCCGCGCTTTCACGGGCTGCACGAACTTCGTCGTTACGCCGACGGCAAAGAACGGTGCATCGGCTGCGAGCTCTGCTCGAGCGCCTGCCCCGCGAACGCCATTACCGTCATTGGAGCCGAAAACGCACCCGACGCTCGCGTCTCGCCCGGCGAACGCCACGCCGCGAGCTACGAGATCGACGAACTGCGGTGTATTTTCTGCGGGCTCTGCGAAGAGGCGTGTCCGACCGATGCCATCGTGCTGACGCCGCGCTTCGAAATGGCGGATTACCGTCGCGGCGCATTCGTCTATTCGAAGGATCGCCTGCTCGTGCCGAGCGATGCCGGGGTGGGAACCCCGCCCGACGAGCGTCCGAACGGTATTCCCGCCGATTTGGGCCGCGTCGCCGAGGTGAAGTCGACGATGAACGTCGACCGCGGCTATTCGGCGACGCATCGCGGTGAAGTGCTCAAAACGGAGCGGAAGGGGTTGGCCGGGTGATTCCCTTTTGGATTATTGCGGCGGTTTTAATCGTCAGCGCCCTCTGGACGGTGACCGCACGGAAGCCGATCTACAGCGTCGTCTCGTTGCTGCTGAATTTTGCCGCACTCGCGACGACCTATCTGATCCTGCACGCCGAGTTTCTCGCCGTCATGCAGATCATCGTCTACTCGGGAGCGATCCTCATGCTCTTCGTTTTCGTGATCGCGCTCCTCAATAGCGGTATTGCCGCCGTCGTGCTCGGGCGCGATCGCGTTCCGGTGGCGCCGGTCGCAGCGGCCGCTCTCGCCGCCGTCGCTTTCGTCGCTACGGCGATCGCCGCCGCTCACGCACCGGCGATCGCGCCGATCGCCGCGCACTCACCGTTGGGAGCGGTCGGGCGCGGAAACGTTTTTGGAAGTATCGGCGATTTCGGACAGGCGCTCTTCCTTTCGCGGTTGCTGCCCTTCGAAATCACCGCGTTGATTTTAATGGTCGCGGTCGTCGGCGTCGTGCTGCTCGCCGGCGATCTCACCCCGTACGTTCCCACGCGTCGTCGCGCCGAGCAGGCGCGCCGCGCACTACGCGAAGCGATCCTTCGGGAGGGTAAATAATGGCGACGTCCTTCGCCGGCGTGCCGATCTTCTATTATGAAGCGTTGGCTTCGATACTCTTTTTCATCGGGCTCACCGGCGCGATCGCGCGGCGGAACCCGCTGGTGATGCTGATGAGCATCGAACTGATGTTCAATGCTGCGAACCTGGCATTCATCGTTTTCGCACGCGCGTGGCTCAATAACGCCGGGCAGATCTTTGCGTTCTTGGTGATTACCGTCGCGGCGGCGGAGGCCGCGATCGCGTTGGCGATCGTCGTCGTCGTCTTCCGCTCGGCGCCGCAGGTCGATGTCGACGAAGTCCGGGTGCTGCATGGCTAACCCCGAACACGTCATGGGTGTCGTCGGGAGCTATCCGCTCCTCGTCACGCTCTGGTTGCTGCCGCTCTTCGGAGCGATCCTCTGCTGGGCGTTCGGCCCGCAACTCAAACGTGCTGCGGGTTGGACCGCTACCCTCATCGCCTTTCTCGCCTTCGGGCTGACGATCGCGTCGTGGGGCGCCGGAACGCAGAGCCTCAACGGCGCGCTCGGTGCCGACCAGCCGCTGGTCAGCTGGATGCCGGGCTTCCATCTCGGGCTCTTGCTCGATCCGCTCTCGCTCCTCTGGGCATGCATCATCACGGGCGTCGGGGCGCTCATCCATCTCTATTCTATCGGGTACATGGAGGGCGATTCGGCATTCGCGCGCTTCTTCGCGTACATGAATTTCTTCCTGTTTGCGATGTTGACGTTGGTGCTCTCCGATAACTTCGTCGGACTTTTGATCGGTTGGGGACTCGTCGGGCTCGCCTCGTACTTCTTGATCGGATTTTGGTTCTATAAGCCCTCTGCGGTCGCTGCGGCGCGCAAGGCCTTCGTGATCAACGTTGCCGGCGACGTCGGCATCATGTTCGCAATCTTTCTGATCGTGCAGAAGACGGGCTCCATCGGTTTCGGCAACGCCTTCGCCGCTGCGGACACCTACGGGCCGACGTTGTTGCTCGCGATCTGCATTTCGCTCTTCATCGGGGCCGCGGCGAAATCGGCACAGGTTCCGCTGCATACCTGGCTTCCCGATGCAATGGAGGGCCCGACCCCGGTCTCGGCGCTCATCCACGCGGCAACGATGGTCACCGCCGGCGTCTATCTCATCGCACGCTGTGCGCCGCTCTGGTCGCACGACGGCAACGCACAGCTCCTGGTGGGAACGATCGGCGGCGTCACCGCACTGGTCGGGGCGATTTTAGGGATGGTGCAATGGGATATCAAACGCATCCTCGCCTATTCCACGATGTCGCAGATCGGTTACATGATTATGGGCGTCGGCGTCGGCGCCTACGAAGCGGGCGTCGCGCATTTCTTCACGCACGCGTTTTTCAAAGCGCAGCTCTTCCTCGGCTCGGGGTTGATCATTCACGCGCTGGCGAACGAACAGGACGTTCGGCGTATGGGCGGCCTGCGCAAACGCTTGCCCTTTGCATTCATCGCCATGCTCGTCGGCGTGCTGGCGATCTGCGGCATCCCGGGATTGAGCGGTTCGTTCAGTAAGGACGCGGTGATTCAAGGCGCGCTCGATCACGGGCACCCGTGGCTCTACGCCGTCGGCATCCTGACGGCGGGGATGACGGCGTACTACATGTTCCGCATGCTCTTCGTGACGTTCTTCGGTAAGTATCGCGGCGAGATCGATCCCTCGGAGCTCGGAATCCGGCATCCCGAATTCGCCGGGACCGCAACGCATCACGCCGACGACGGCCACGACCACCATCACGCACCGGCGTGGTTGATGAACGTTCCGGTCGCGATCCTCATCGTGCCCTCCATCTTTGCGGGCTGGCTGCTCTACGGCGGCGCGAACTCGCCGTGGCACCGATTCCTCGACCCGCAGTTCGGCGTCGGCCACTTCGTCGGCGTGCCGATCTCCGAGTTGACGACGACGCTCGTCACGCTCGCGTGCGTCGTGGTGGGAATGCTCGTTGCCTATCTGCGCTATGGAACGAAGGCGGCGCGCGAGGAATCCGTCGAGCGGCTTCGCCGTGAATCGGTGGGGATGTCGCCGATCCTGGCTAATGCGTTCTATTTCGACGTCGCGCTCGACGCGTTATTCGTGAAGACGAGCGAAGCGCTCGGGCGGCTCGTGAGCCGAGTGCTCGATCCGCACGTCGTCGATGGAGCGGTGCGCGAGGCCACGATCGTCACGCAATGGAGCGGCGCGCTCGTGCGCTCGTTCCAAACCGGATTGGTTCGCGCCTATGCCGTCTTTCTCGCCGTCGGCATCGCCTGTTTTGCCGCATTCTACGCCTTCCACGGAGTTCACTGATGCTGCTCGCACTCGTTCTCCTTCCAATCGTCGCAGGCTCCGCGATGTTGCTATCGCGCGGTGAAGATCGACGCACGTACCGCGCCGTCGGCGTCGTGGTCGCGCTGGCGACGCTGGCAATGGCGATCGCCGCCCGCTCCGAGGATTGGAGCGTGCCGTGGCTGCGGGCGCCGTTCGTTGCGAATTTCCATCTCGGCATCGGAACGCTTGCATTCTGGCTGATCGCGTTACTCGCGCTCTGTACCGCCTGTGCGGTTCTCGCCGTCGATAGCGCGCGCCCGCGCGCGCTCGTCGGGCAATTGCTGTTGCTCGAGGGAGCGATGCTGGGGCTCTTCGTCTCGCGAGATCTCTTGCTCTTCGCCCTCTTTTACGATCTCATGCTCGTCCCGGTGTTTTTCGTTCTGCTCGAACGCGGCGAACATCCGCGCGATGCGTGGCGCTATATCATCTATAACTTTTCCGGCGGCCTTTTATTGCTCTTGGCAACGGCGGCATTCGGCGTCCTGCACGGGACGACCGATGTGATCGGAACGGCCGGCAACGCCATCGCCGGCGCGTGGGCGCCGTGGATTTTCTGGGGATTTGCGATCGCCTTCCTGGTGAAGACCCCCGCGTTCCCGCTACACACGTGGATGCCCAATACCTATGCGAGCCTCCCCGCGCCGGTTGCAGCCGTCGTCGGTGCGGTGCAATCGAAGGCCGGGCTCTACGGGTTCTTCGTCGTCGCGCTGGCGTTGATGCCGCAGGAAGTCGCGCGCTACTCCACCGCGCTCATCGTGCTCGGGTCGATCTCGCTGCTCTACGGAGCGGTCGCCGCACTCGTGCAGACCGATGCGAAGCGCGTCGTCGCCTATTCCTCGCTCTCGCATCTCGGCCTGATCGTCATCGCGATCGCCACGCAACAGCCGCTCGCACTCGCGGGCGCCGCGCTCTATATCGTCGCGCACGGGCTCTTCACCGCAGCGCTCTTCATCGGCCTGGGCTATGTTGAGGAACGCGAGGAGACGCGTTCGCTCGCGCGGCTGCGTGGGATCGGCGCGAAGAATCCGCGCCTCGCCGGCGCTCTCACGATCGCCGGGCTGGCGATGCTCGGCCTTCCCGGCCTCGCCGGGTTCGTCGGCGAACTCGTCATCATCACCGGTATCGTGCAGAGTGGAAACATTGCGGTCGCGGTCGTCGCCGTTATCTCCGTGGTGCTCGCATCCGCCTACGTCCTGCGTCTGTTCCAGGGCATCGTGAACGGCCCGGTCGTTCACGATCTCCCGGTTCGCCGCGATCTCACGTGGCGCGAAGGCATCGCGATCGCGCCGCTCCTCCTCGCATTGCTCTATCTCGGCGTGAACCCGCACGCCGTACTCGCCGGCGGGACGGTCGCGATTCCACGCGCGCCGCTTTCATCGACTTCAGGAGTTCCGACGCCATGACGTTGCCGTTTACCCACGTCGATTGGGCGGCGATCGCGCCGCTCGAAGTGCTCGCCGCAACCGGTTTGCTGGTATTGCTCATCGATCTCGTGTTGCGACCCTTCGCGCCGCGAGCGCTCTCGCTCGGGATCGCGATACTCGGAACGATCGTGACCGCGGTCATGATCGGGCAGCAGTATGGTACGAACGTTGCAGCTTTTAACGGCGGCTATATCGTCGGGAATTTCAGCGTGCTTTTCGGCGGCGTCGTCCTTCTCGGCACGCTCGGCGCACTCGCGCTGATGGGGCGTGGGGGCGGCGATCGCGAGAGCGCCGGGACGATCGCGTTGCTACTCTGGAGCGCGTGTGGGGCGTTGCTCCTCGCCGGTGCCTCGACGACGATGACGGTCTTCCTCGGCATCGAATTGCTCTCGCTCTCGCTCTACTGCCTCTGCGGGCTCGCCGACCGCGCGAGCGCACGCGAGGCCGCGCTGAAGTATCTCTTGCTCTCCTCGACGGCATCGGCGGTATTGCTTTTCGGTATGGCCTTGCTCTTCGGAGCGAGCGGAAGCGTTTCGCTCGCCGCCCTTGCGACGCCGACGATGGCGAGCAATCCGCTCTTTTGGATGGGAAGCGGCTTTTTTCTCATCGGCATCGCGTTTAAATTGAGTCTCGTGCCGTTTCACGCATGGGCTCCCGACGTCTACGAAGGCGCCCCGCTGCCGATTACCGCGTTTATGACCGTCGTGACGAAAGCCGCGACGATCGCCATCTTCGCGCGCTTCGCCTATGCGGCGCTGCCGAGCGGTGCCTCGCACGCGATCTTGCTGCCGGTCTGGATCGTCGCCGGCATTTCGATGATCGTCGGCAACGTCGGCATGCTCGCGCAACACGATCTCAAACGCCTGCTCGGCTACTCGGGTATCGCGCAGGTCGGCTATATCCTCGCCGCGCTCGCCGGAACGACGCGCCTGGGCCTGCGCTACGCGTTTTTCTACCTCGCCGTCTACGCGGTCATGAACCTGGGAGCATTTGCCGTCGCAGCGGCGCTCAGTACGGGCGATGCTGAAGAAGGGGCGAGGCTCGAAACCTACCGCGGGCTCGGGGCGCGCCGGCCGCTGCTCGCCGCCGCGATGACGTTCTTTCTCCTCGCGCTCGCCGGGCTGCCGCCGACGGCGGGCTTCCTCGGCAAAATCCTCATTCTCGCCGCGACGGCCGGCAGCGGGTATCTCTGGCTCGCCGCGCTCCTTCTTGCCGGAACCGCGATCTCGCTCTACGCCTACGCGAAGGTCATTATGGCGATGTATCGCCCCGATCACCGCGTTCGCGCCGCCGAACCGGTCCGCAGCGCGCCGTTGCCCTGGGTGAGCCTCGCGCTCTGCCTGGTAGCGACGGTCGCGCTCACCTTCTATCCGCTGCTCCCGACGGGCTTGCTGCCGCTCGTCAAGTAATTTTGTTAGGACCCCCTCGCACGCGGCTCCGACATTTGCTACACTGATCGGGCGATGAGATCGCCCACGCTGTTGCTGGGCCTCGCCCTCGCGGGGCTCCTTGCCCTCGCTGCACCGCCGGTGCCGGCTGCTGCGGGGTTCGTCGTGAACCCCTCGAGCGCTCAGCTCTCGCACGGGTTCCCCGCCGACCCGAAGGCGGCGGTTCGCGACGCGCGTTCCCTCGTAGCGGCGGGGCACCTCAAACGGGCGATAGCGACGCTCAAACTCTATACCGCCGAACATCCGCGCGAGATCGGCGTTCGCCGTTTTCTCGGCGATCTCTATTATCGCGCCGGCGATCTGCGAAGTGCGCGGCGGACCTATCTCGCAATCGTCAGCGATTTTGGCGGCGATCGCGAGACCTACAATCGCTTGGGAAGCGTCTACGCCTCCGAGAATCACATCAATCGCGCGATCGCATATTTCGACAAGAGTTTGCCCGCCGCCGATTCGGTCATCGACTTGGTGTCGTTGCATCGTCGCAAAGGCGACTTGCCGAGTTTCATCGCGTACACGCGCGCGCAGGCCCTCTCGCATCCAAACGATCCGGGCCTCCAGGACGATCTCGGCCAGGTCTACGAATCGGTGCGGCGCCCGGAGGCCGCCGAACGCGCGTTTCGGCGAGCGCTCGCACTCGCTCCTCAAGATGTCGGCGCACTCAACGGCCTCGGATTGACGATGCTCGACCAAGGACTGGTGAAGGACGCAATTGCCGATTTTCAGCAATGCTTGAACGAGCTTCCCGGGGAGTATAAATGCACGAACAACCTCGCGGTTGCGGATCTCGATGTCGATCGAGTCGCCGAGGCGGAAGGGCTCTTAAGGGCCGCTCACGCACAGCGCCCCGAACTCCCTGAAGCCATCGTCAATCTCGGGTACATTCGCGACGAACGCGGCGATTGGCGCGGCGCGATTCGTCGGTATCTTCAGGCGCTCGCGGTCGGTCCGTTTTGGCGCGATGCCTATTTGAATCTCGGTATCGACTACGAACGCCATCATCTCTACGCGCTTGCAGAGAGCGTGCTGCTGAAGGGCATCGCGGCCGTACCCTACGATGGAGCGATGCACGTGGTCCTTGGACAGACGTACGCCGATCAGGGCAAACGGGCGCTCGCGCTCGCGCAATACTCCTTCGCGACCCACGCACTCGACCGGCACGTCCGCAACGTTGCGAAGCGTTTGATCGCGGCGTTAAGCCCCGCGAGCCCGCAGCCGCGACGCCGCCGTTAGCGGCGAGGTAGCGCTCCGGTCAGCCCGAGTAGGCTGCGTAGCAGCCGTATCGAGGGCCCCCACCCCTAGATAGCGCGCGCCTCGATACGGGCGCTAAAGCGCCCTACTCGGCGTGACAATGGAGCGCACTCGGCGTGACAATGGTTGCTCGTCAACCGATGTCATCCCGAGTAGTCGCTGTTATGTCATCCCGAGTAGCCGCGAAGCGGCGTATCGAGGGAATGCACGACCGCGCAAGACCGTGCACGCCCGCCTCGATACGGCTGCTACGCAGCCTACTCGGCGTGACAACATTGCTACTTAGCGTGACAGTGGAGCGCAATCGGCGTGAGCACACGGCGCCTGCTCGGCGTAACGGATGCTCCGCGTTAGCGGCGACGCTTGGCGATTGCGTCGATTTCGACGCGCGCTCCGCGCGGAAGCGCCGCGACCGCAACGGTCGAGCGTGCCGGCTTCGAAGCCTCGAAGACTTTTTCGTACTCGGCATTGACCGCGGAAAAATCCTCGATGTCGATAAGATAGATCGTCGTCTTTACCACGTCTGCGGCGGAGAAGTTTGCTGCGATCAGCACCGCCTGAAGATTCGCGAGGACTTGGCGTGTCTGGGCTTTCGCGTCGCTGCCGACGATCTCTCCGCTCGCAGGGTCGAGGGGAATCTGGCCGCTGCAGAAGAGCTCGTCTCCGGCGAGGATCGCCTGGCTATACGGGCCGATCGGCGCGGGAGCGTGGTTGCTTTGAACGGCTTCGTGCACTACGCGCTCGCGGCTTCCAACGTCATCGTTCCCTTGTAATTCATCGGCGGCTCTTCGACGCCGAAATTCGAGGCGATCAACTCGCGAACGCGCGCCAACTCTTCCTCGGTGAGGCGCGGGGCATCGGAGGCCGCCGCAAATTCGCGAAGTTGTTCGTGGTTGTAGATATTCGGCAGCACTGTCATAACGCGCGGTTCGGCGAGCAACCATGCGATCGCGGCCTGCGCGAGCGTCCGATCGGGGCGCTCGAGGAAGCGGAGCGTTTCGACCTTTTTAATGCCGTTGAGCAGCCACGACCGCGGGCGATGGCGCCGATGGTCGCCTTCGGGGAAGACCGTATCTTCGGTGTAATGCCCTTCGAGAAGTCCGCTGGAGTGCGGTACGCGAATCATGTAGCCGGTCGCGCTGTCGACTTCGTTCGCCGCTGCAATCTGTCGATCGCCGGGGAAAGTCTCGAGAATATTCCAGATGATTTGCAGGCTTGAGACGCCGCGGTGCGCGGCTTCGATCCCTTCGTAGAGCCATCCGATCGCCGGGCCGAGCGCGATGCCGTAATGCCGTATCTTGCCCTCCGCGCGTAATGCCTCCATGAGTTCGTAGAGCGAGCCGTCGCGGACGTGTTCGAGGCGGGCGTTGTGCATTTGGTAGATATCGACGTAATCGGTTTTGAGGCGGCGCAACGATTGCTCGAGCGCGCGGCGCACGAAAGCGGGAGAGGTGTTCTGCGGTAGTTCGCGTTCGCCGCGGTGCGCCGGATCGGCGTTCTCGAACTCGTAGCCGAATTTCGTGGCGATGACGACCTTGTCGCGGCGCCCGGCGAAGGCACGAGCGAGTTGTTCTTCGCTGCGCCCGTTCCCGTACACGTCCGCGGCATCGTACAGGGTGATACCGAGGTCGAACGCCTCGCGCAGGAGCGCGTCGGCTTCCTCCTCGCTCTTGATGCCCCACCAGGTGGTGCCGGTCGTCCAGAGCCCGAAGCCGACCTCACTGACGCGCAGATCGGTTTGCGGGTACGTGCGATATTTCATTTCCTCTCCTCCATAGCGGGCATTGGGCGGGTAAAGCGCCAACTCCCGCATTGTGGATGGGCAGCGGCGCATCGAAGAAGACTTTGCGCGGGTCGGCCGTTGGGTCGCCCGATACTTCCATCATCCTGAAGAATTTCGCGTCTTCCCCGACGTTCGTCCGGGGGAGGTGCTCGCTCGGTTACCCGACCGAGCTCCCGAGGATCCCGAGGCATTCGAGGATATCCTGCGTGATTTCGAGCGGATCGTCGTGCCGGCGACGACGCACTGGAATCATCCGCGCTTCTTCGCCTATTTTGCGACGAGTGCCGACCCGGCGGCGGTGATGGCCGAAGCGCTCGCCGCAACGCTCGACGTGAAGGCGATGCTCTGGCGCACCTCGCCTGCGGCGACCGAACTCGAAACGGCGATGATGATTTGGCTCCGTCGCCTCCTCGGCTTGCCGGAGCAATTTACCGGTGCGATCTACGACACCGCATCGATCGCCGGCTTTACGGCGCTCGCCGCGGCGCGCGAAGCGCTCGGGCTCGACATTCGCCGTCGCGGCGCGACCGGTCGCGATCTCCCGACGTTGCGTATCTACGCAACCGCGCATACCCATTCGCACGTCGCCAAGGCGGCGATCGCTCTGGGCGTCGGACATTCCAACGTCGTCGAGGTTCCCTGCGACGAGCGTTTCCGCATGCGCCCCGAGGCGCTCGAAAGCGCGATCCGGCACGACCTGCGCAGCGGTATGAAGCCGATGGCCGTCGTCGCGACGGTAGGAACGACGTCGACGACCTCGGTCGACCCGATTCCCGGCATCGCCGCAATCGCGCAGACGCACAAGATTTGGCTCCATGTCGATGCCGCATACGCGGGGGTCGCCGGCATGCTCCCCGAGTACGAATGGCTCATGGAGGGCTGCGAACAAGCCGATTCGCTCGTGCTCAACCCGCATAAATGGCTTTTCGTTCCGATGGACTGTTCGGTGCTTTTCGTTCGCGATATCGAACAGTTGCGTCAAACGTTCTCGCTCGTTCCCGAATACTTGCGAGCCGGTGACGACGGCGTGACGAACTACATGGATTACGGGCTCCAACTCGGTCGGCGCTTTCGCGCCCTAAAGTTGTGGTTCGTGTTTCGCGCGCTTGGGGCGAAGCGCATTCGCGAGACGCTGCGAGGACATATCGCGATGGCCGCCACCTTTGCGGCATGGGTCGCCGCCGATCCGCAGTGGGAGATCATGGCACCGCACCCGCTCTCGGTGGTCTGCTTTCGCCACGTTCCTCCGGGCTTGGATCCCGAGCAACTCGACGCTCATAACGCCGCATTGCTCGCAGCGGTGAACGCGACGGGGGAGATCTTTATATCGCATACCGTGCTCGATGGACGTTTCACACTCCGCCTCGCGATCGGCAACCAAAGGAGCACGCTCGCCGATGTCGAGGCGGCGTGGGAGGTCCTTCGTCGCTGCGCGGAATCGTTGGAGGCACTGCCTCGATGAATATTTTATTAGTCGAGGATAGCCAGACCGACGCAGCACTCGTGCAGCGCTTCCTCCGCGACGAGCGCGAACCGCACTCCGTACGGGTCGTTCGGCGCTTTGCGAATTTTGCCGACGCGGTGCGAGAGCGGGCATGGGATATCGTGCTTCTCGACATGACGCTCCCCGACGGCGAAGGGCTCGACCTCTATCGGCGAGCCCGCGAGATCGCTCCGACGCTCCCGATCGTTATTTTGAGCGGGCGCTCCGACGAAGAGCTCGCGCTCGCGGCGGTCGCGGCGGGCGCGCAGGATTATCTTCTGAAGGGGCACGTCGACGACGTGACGCTTCGACGAGCGTTGCGCTATGCAGTCGAGCGAGACCGCATGCAACGGCGCCTCGAAACCGGGCTCGCCGAGCTCGAGCGGCAGCGAGCGAACGTTATCCGACTGAACGCGCAAAAGAACGAATTGATCGCGACCCTCGCCCACGATATTCGCGGCCCGTTGACGGCGATCGTCGGATTCGGCGAGATGCTCGCCGACGGCGGGCTCGAGGGAGAAGAAGCGACGAAGGCCGCGGAAACGATCGTCCGCAACGGGCAGCGATTGGCAACGTTGAGCGACGACGTCGTCGCCTTGGCGCGCATCGAATTGGGGGAGCTCGAACTCGATATCGAGCGATTCGATTTTTCAGCGCTCGTTGCCGAGGAGATCGAAGGGCGTCTCGCCCAACGCACGATTCGCTACATTTGCGATGCCGACGATACGACGATCGTCGGGGACAAGCGCCGCTTACGACAATCGATCGATAATTTGTTGGGGAATGCCGTGAAGTATTCCAACGAGGACGCGCCGATCGTCGTGACGCTTCACGGCAATTCGGGTTCGTTGACGCTCGACATCAGCGACAAAGGCATAGGGATACCCGGCGATGAGTTGGCCAAAATCTTCGATCGCTTCGCGCGTGGGAGCAATGCGCGACGGGCGAAGATTGCGGGAACCGGGCTCGGGCTCTTCCTCGTCCGCACGTTTATCGAGCGGCACGGTGGGCGTATTTCCGTGCGAAGTGCGGTCGGCGTCGGCAGCACGTTTAGCGTCGTCCTGCCGCGGAACGGAGCGGGGTTGAATCTTCGGGGGGTGGTCGTTCTCGCCGGAGATCGCAACGTGCGCGAGGGAGCGGCATACGAGTTGCGCGCTCGAGGAATCCGCGTGCGCGAACTCGCCGCGGCGGACGAACTCGCGATGCTCGATCCCTCCGCCGCTCCCATCGCCATTTTTGTCGAGAAGCGCAACTTCGACGAGGATCGATTGCGGGCGCTCGTACCCGATGCGCTGCGCGCGACGCCGTTTATCGATATTCCCCCGCACTTTCTCGGCGAAGAACTCGTCGCAGCGCTTCGCACGGAGCCCGCGCCCGAGTAGCAAGTTTGTCACCCCGAGTAGCAAGTTTGTCACCCCGAGTAGCAAGTTTGTCACCCCGAGTAGCAAGTTTGTCACCCCGAGTAGCAAGTTTGTCACCCCGAGTAGCCCCGAAGGGGCGTATCGAGGGGCGAGAGCTCCTTCGAGTCGCTTCGCTAGCTCGGGAAAAGTTCGCGGGCGTATCGAGGGCGCTAATATCGGCGCAAGTACGCTTCGCGCTCCCAATCGTGGACCGCGCGACGATAGCGCTCGTACTCCGCAATCTTCGCGTCTCGTAGTGCGTGGTAGCAGTGGTCGCCGATCGCTCCGCGCACGCACGCGTCGGCATCGAGTGCGTCAATTGACTGCCGGAGTGATTTCGGCAGCGCGACGATGCCGCGTTCGCGGCGTTCGCGTTCGCTCGTCGCATAGCTGGCGTGGGCGACGGGTTCGCCTGGCAACGTCCGGCGTTCGATGCCGTCGCAGATCGCAGCGATGACGACCGCGAGCGCGAGATACGGGTTGCACGCGGGGTCGGGGCTGCGCAGCTCGATCGTGCCCGCCGCCTCATCCGGTACGCGGATCATCGCGTCGGTACTCCGTCGCGACCACACGCAGTGGATCGGTGCGTCCCACGCAGCGACGAGACGCTTGTACGAATTCACTGTCGGATTGCAGAGCGCGGTGAGGGCCGGTCCGTGTGCGAGCAATCCACCGACGGCATAGAGCAGCCTCTCGCGGTCGGCGTCGTCGCCGAGATGGAGCCCGAGATGCAACCCGCTGCCCGCCGCCGATTCACGGGGTTTGGGCATGAAGGTCGCTTCGAGCGCATGTTCGGGGGCGAGATGTTTGGCGAGCGTCCGAAGAGTGAGGATCGCATCGGCGGCCGCTAAGGGACCCGTTGGAGCGAGATCGATCTCGTGTTGCCCGGGCGAGTGTTCGTGGTGGGCGGCACTGACCGAAACGCCCATCGATTCCAAAGCGCTGACGATACTGTCGCGCGCGCGTTCGCCGCGATCGTTCGGCGAGAAATCGAAGTACGATCCGACATCGCTCGTCTCGGTTCGAAGCTCGCCGCGCTCGCCCGAAGAGAAGAGGTAAAACTCGACTTCGCTCGCGATCCGCATTCCTGGGGCGAGCGTCTCGAGCCGTTCGACGTTGCGCTGAAGCGTCGTCCGCGGGCAGCCTTCGAACGGGCTACCGTCGGGCATCGCAATCGTGCAGATGAGGCGAGCCTCCGGTTGGCCGTCGTTCCACGGGAAGATACCGAAGGTATCGAGATCGGGCTGCAGGAGCATGTCGAGTTCTTCGTCGCGCACGAATCCGTCGATCGAGCCGCCGTCGAACGAGATCGTTCCGTCGAGAATCTCGGCGAGTCGCGTCGCGGGGACGCTGACCATCTTGCTCACCCCGAAGAGGTCGACGAATTGGAGGCGAACGAAGCGCACCCCGCGAGCGGCGATCTCATCGGCGATCGCGCGTCGACGCGTGCGGAGTGTCGGTTTAGGCATCGAGGGCATCGATCGTTACCGCAAGGCGAAGGTTGAGTTGGTCGAACGGATTCTCCAGCGAGAGGCCGGTCAATTCGGCGATCTGTCGCAAGCGATAGAAGACGGTGTGGCGGTGGACGTGCAGCCGCTCGGCGGCGACTTTCACGTTTTCGCCGGCTTCGAAGTAGATCGTCATCGTTCGTTCGAGCTCCGTTTGATGTTTTGCATCGTAATCGCGAATGGAATCTAGGTAATCGCGTGCGAAGCCCCGCCATTCCGGCGCGACTGCCGCCTCTAGCAATAAAGGAAGCGCTCCGAGCTTATCGTGGGCGAGCACGGTGTCGTGACGACGAAGCCTCCGTGCGATCTCGAGGGCGACGAGTGCTTCGCGTGCCGCGACATCGAGTTCGTGCAAGGGGCGCGCGCCGCCGATCCCCCCGACGATGCGGTAGGCGGCGTGACGTCGCGCGATGCTTTTCGGAAGCAAGGTCGCCGCGACGCGCATTTTCCCAATCGTCGGTTCCTCGGTCGCCGGGCAGAGCAGGAGCGCCGCGCCGTCACGTTCGCGCACGATGATCTCGTGCTGCCCGAGTGCCTCGCTTGCGAGTGCGCCGAGTTCGGCGAGCTCGCAGGTTTCTTCGGCTTCATCAAACGTCAAGGCGACGACGAGATAGGTCGAGGCAACGACGATCCGATGCTCGGCTGCGAGCGCCTTCGCGGCGGCGGCTCCGGCGAGCGAGCCCGAGAGCGCCGCCTCCCAAAGATCGCGCTGGTCTCCGGCCCGTCGGTCGCGCGCGAGATCGAGCGCGAGGAGCGTGGCGGCGAGCCGCAGCGCGTCTGTCTCGGCTCGACGGCCGTCGGGACCGTGGGCGACGAGCCAGCCGAGTCGCTCGCCGCCGATCGATAGCGGGAGCGCGAGCGAGCCGTCGCCGAACGTGGCGGGCTCGTCGTTCTCAGGGAGCTCGCTCGGAATGGCCGAGGCGGGGGTTCCACTCTGGGCAACCGAGTGCTGCCGCGCGTCGAGGAGGCGCAGGCCGGCGCCGCGATCGAGTTCGCGCAGCACGGCGTCGCGCCCGCCCTCGGAAGCGAGGGCCTGCGCGAGCCGCGCACCCAAATCGAGGAGCCGAGCGGAAGTCACGCGCGCATCTTCGGCGAAGTAGCCGGGTGTTCATGGAAACCCGTCGGGAAATCGCCGCCGAGACCTTCGCCGCGCTGTTCGATAAGAACCCCGAGGTGCTCGTCCTGTATGGTGCGGACGGCGTGCTCGCCGAGGTCAATCCCGCAGGGAGCGAGCTGACCGGCTTCTCGACCGACGAGGTGCGTGGAACGAGTTTCCGCGATCACATCCCGCACGGGGATCGCGTGCGTGGGGAGATGGCGTTCGAGATGGCTCGCAGCGGCGTCGCCGACCATTTCGAGACGACGCTGCGCCATAAAGACGGCACGCTGGTCCCGGTGGAAGTTTCCGTAATCCCCGCTAAGATCGAGGGAATGGTGCGGGCGATTTTCGTTCAGGCGCGCGATATCGCGGCCTTGCGCGACGCCGAAGAGGCGATGCGCGTCAACCAGCAGCGGCTCCGCTCGCTCTTCGAATACCATCCCGACGGCATCGTCGAACTCAAAGCGACCGGCGTCGTTTCGCGCGTGAACGTCGCCTTCGAGAGCGAGACCGGGCTCTTGGGCGAGCGCGTCGTCGGCACTCCCTGGATCGAGCTGATCGTGCCCGGCCGACGCGACCGCGCCGAGGCCGCGCGCCATGCCGCGATGCGCGGCGAGGCGGCCGAACACGAGTCGGTGCTGTTGGATCGGCTCGGATATCAGATCGACGTCCAGCTAAAACTCGTTCCGATTCACAGCGGCGACGAAATAACCGGCACGTACGCGATCTTCAAGAACGTCTCGGCACAACGCGCCGCCGAGCGTGCCGTAGCGGCGCAGGTGGACCGATTGCGCCGTCTCTACCTGGTCGCGGCTTCGCGCGAACTGACGATTCCACAGCAACTCGAAGCCGTGTTGCAGCTCGGCATCGAGTTTTTCGGCTTCGACGAAGGCTACATCGTTCGCACCGACGGCGATGCGATCTCCGTCCACACCGCCGTCGGGCGCAAAACGCCGCTCGCACCGGGCGCTCGCATCCCGCTCGCTTCGAGCTTTATGCGCCATCTCACCAACGAACGCCCGTTTCTCTTCATTCCGGATCTCGACGATCCGGAGTGGCGCGCCGACCCGGCGCGGGCGACGGTGCATTGGCGTAGTTACGCCGGTACGCAACTGCAGGTGGATGGGAATCCCTACGGGGCTCTTGCGTTCATCGGGCTGCGCGCGCGGATGGAAGGGCTCGACGAACTCGCTCGCGAGTCGATCTCGCTGATGGGATTACTCGTCGCCGCAGCCCTGGAACGGCAGCGCACTGCCGAACGTATCGAGCAACTCGCGTTCAATGATTCCTTGACCGAACTTCCCAATCGCGTATTGTTCGCCGATCGTATCGAGCAGGCGTTCGGCGCGGCGAAGCGCTACGGGCGCGGATTCGCCGTGATGTATCTCGATCTCGATCACTTCAAGGCGATTAACGATACCTACGGGCATATGGTCGGCGATGAGGTGCTCGTGCACGTGGCGCGCCGTCTGCGGGCGCTCCTGCGCGAGAGCGATACGATCGCGCGCTTCGGCGGCGACGAGTTCGTCATCCTTCAGCCGGTCGTCGACGCGGCGACCGATGCGGCGGATCTCGCGCGCAAAGTGCTCGTCGCATTGGAGGAACCGATCCTCGTGGAGGGCGTCTCGCATCGCGTCGCGACGAGCATCGGCATCGCGCTCTATCCCGAGCACGCCGTCGAAATCGAGCGATTGATGGAGCTTGCGGATGCCGCTCTCTATCGGGCCAAGCGCGATGGACGCAACCGCTGGCACTTCGCGTCGCCGCCGGCTACGACGCCGCGGGCTCCTTCGTCCGATGCTGCGCGCTCCGGTGGCGCAGCGTAATCCGCGGCAGTTTTTTCGCCATCTCTTCGGGCATGATCGCATCGATCGCGTCGTCGACCGTGACGATGCCGAGCATGCGATCGCGTTCGTCGACGACGGGAATCGCGAGTAGGTCGTAGCGCGCGATCGCCGCGGCTACCTCTTCGGCGGGGGTCTCCGGGCGAACGCTGACGATATCGGTTCGCATGATCTTATCGATAAACGCCGTGGGTAGCGCGAGTAGGAGATCGCGCAGGGTCACGATGCCCAGCAAACGATCCTCCTGATCGATCACGTAGAGATAGTAGATTAACTCGCTCTCCGGAGCGAGCTCGCGAATCTTTCGAATCGTCGCGTCGGTGGTGCGGTGCGGATAGATCCACACGTAATCGGTCGTCATGAGGCCGCCGGCGGTATCGTCGTCGTACTTCACGAGTTCGCGCAGCTCGCCCGCGGTGTCGGCGTTCATCTCCGCCAGCAGCTCGCTCTGCCGCTCCTCGGGGAGCTCGGCGAGCAGATCGGCCGCGTCGTCGGAGTCCATCTCTTCGATGATATCCGCGGCGCGAGCCGTGCCGACGCTCTCGATGATTTCACGCTGCGTCTGGGCGTCGAGATGTTCGAACGCGTCGGCGGCGACCTCGTCGTCGAGCTGTTTGACCACCGTCGCCGCCTCGCTGCTCGAGAGCGTCCCGATAATCTCGGCGAGGTCGGAGGGATGCAGTCGGGCGAGTTTGTTCGCGGTCACCGAGAGGTGAACTTGGCTCGGGTTGACTTCGCGAATTGGGGCGACCGAGTCCCAGGCGATCATCGCGCGCGGGATCCGTTCGTGAATTGCGGGCGAGAGACGTTCGCCGAGTTTGCGGAGGCCGAGCCGGCGCAGAAGCCCGGCGAAACCGATATCGGCGGCGACGACGCGCAACTGCCCCCCGGTGCGCGCGACCTCGAGGTCGTTGATGCGCACGACTTTGCGCCCGTCGATATCGACGATCTGTTTATCGAGGAGATCCGCGACCAGATAGAGCGCCTCGCCCTCGGGTGGGGCGGGCTCTTTGGGTGCGCTCGACAGGGAAACGGCGCCCCCGCGTTCGATGCCGAGCACCGACTCCATAGGGGCGAAGCGCGCTCCTTGCGCTGTCTTGACGACGAAACCGTCGATTTGTGGGAAGGTCGCCTCGGGATGATTGACGAGAAAATCGGCGATTTTCCCAATCGGCAAGTCGTCGATGGTGACGCGTTTGCCGACCAGTTCCGAGATGAACCCTTGCGTGAACGCCATCGCAGCCTCCCCTTTCGGGTGGCACTGTTCTCGACGACGTGCGAAGTATCCGTTCGTTTATGCGATAGGCGCTGCCCCCGCGCCGACCCCGATGCCGATTCCGTTCAGCATCAGGGCGGTGATCTGGAGCGCGCTGACTTGCATCTGCGCGATGACGCTCGTTCCAATTTGCGTGAGAATCTGCTGCTGGGTGAGATTCGTCACGGTCGCGCCGATATTCGCGTCTTGGATCGAGCTAACACTTGCGGTGAGGTTGACGCTCGCGGTATTCGCGTTGTTCGCATCGTAATTCAACGAAACCATCTGGGCGCCGATCTGGGCCTGCGCTTGCGTGACCGCGCTCAGTGCGGCATCGACGCGGATCTCTGCGTCGGCCGCCGGAATGTTGTTGCTGGAGCTTTGTCCCTGCACGATGTTCTGATAATTCACCGTCGTCGGTGCGAGCACCGAAATATCCGAGATATTGAGATCGGCGGTGCTGACGCCCGGTAAGGATATCGCCGTCGTCTGCCCTTCTTGAGGACCGTTCTGCACGTAGAGCGGCCCCGCATTCGCGGGCGCCGACGGAGGCGGATTGAGAACCTCGAAGGATATCGAGGTGCCGACGTCTTGCTGCGTGAGATTTGCGAGCGTGAAATCGATGAGATCGAGAAAACTTCCGCCGCCGGTCGCACTGCCGGGATTGGGAATAAACGTCGGGCCGAGCGGACCCGAATTGACCGCTACTGCAGAGGTGTCGACGTACAGCGGCGCCGCGCCGAATGCGGGGTTCGTGCTGTACGCCTGCACCTGCACGTACACGCCGGGGCCGACCGCGGTTCCCGAATCGGGATCGATCGCGTTCGCGCTATATCCGGTGACGGTGAACGTAATGAAGTTCGGGACGTAGGTGCTCGGTGGTGGGACGCCGGGCCCCGTCAACGTCACCAGCGGTCCCGGGTTGCCGAGACCATCGGCGTTGACGACCGTACTGCTCGGCGTCGTGCCGTTCGCGTTCAGTAGCGGCGACTGCACCTGAACCGCACCGTAGCCGAATCCGTTTCCGGATGCGAGCGAATACGGCGTGGTTGTTTGGAACTGCCCGTTCAACAGATTGAGCCCGTTGAAGGTGGTGTTGCTCGATATGCGATTGACCTCGAGCAGCAATTGTGAAATCTCTGCCTGGATGTTGGCGAGATCGGTCGAGGAATTGAGGTCGGAGCGCGACTCGACAACCAGGCTGCGGATGCGCTGAAGGATCAGCGTGATCGTCGTGAGGGCTCCGTTCGCGACGGCGAGCGCGTTGTTCGCAGTCTGCACGTTTTGTACGGCTTGCTGGAAACCGTTCACTTGCGTTTGCAGGCGTTGTGCGATGCCGTAACCGCTGGGGTCATCAACAGCAGAACTCACGCGGAGGCCGCTGGCCAGCGCGCGAATGTCGGTCTGTTCCCTTTTTTGTGTGAGAGAAAGGTTCAGTAGAACCTGACTCGCACTCCCCAGCACATCCATGAAGTAAGGTGGCTTCCTCCTTGAAGATTCCCTACAGTTCGGATATCGGCCGAACCACCCCAAGACTTGCTCGTCGCTAGGTGAATCCCTGGTAAAGAAAATGACTTTCCGGGTAAGACGCGGGGCTTGGGAAGCCGATAGGATTCATGCTCGATGAAGCCGATCGCCGCACGGAAAAGGTTAGTCCTTTCGTTTTCCGCCCTCGGGCTGATAGCGGCGCTCTTCGCATGTCTGGCGCCCGGAGCCGGCGCGACCCCCTATCCAGGCGTCGGGGCGCTTCCTCAGCCGACCGCGGGGAGCTCGCCGCAGCCCTCCGTCGAACCGACAGGGAGCCCCTCTCCGGGCCCGGCCCCGAGCCCATCGGCGACGCCGCGCCCGAAGCCGACGCGGGCGCCGAAGTTTACGCGCGGCGGTCCGCTCGAGTTTTCGTTAAATGGCTCGCTCTCGTTCGGGCGGTCGCAATCGTCGTATGCTGCCTCGAGCACCACGGTTCTCGGCGGCAGTCCGGTTAGCACCGTCCAGAGCCAGACGCAGAGCAGCGTCGGCATGTTCGCCCACCTCTTCCGGCGGGCCGGCAACACCACGGTCGACCTGCAGATTCCCTTCACGCTCTCGACGCAGCAGAGCCTCTTCGGAAATGAGGTGCTGAGCTACTCGACTCCCCGCTACGCGTTCGGGTACGGCCCCGAGAGCCTCTCGGTCCTCGGGCAGCTCGGCGTGGGCGAAACCCTGCGAGGGCCGTTCTTCACCCTCCCGGCCAACGGCGGCGATGTTACGGCCTTTGCGGGCCCGGCACTTGCCAACGGTGGCGACGTGATCCGGCTCGCCGGCGTTCGCGAACGCCGACTCATCGGCGGGGAGCTGTTCGAGTACGGCCTGGCGGCGACGCCGCCCGGCAACGGCCTCGGTTCTTCGCTGACCTTCCTCACGGGGACCGCCCAGCGGCGTGGCAAGGTCTCGATGGTGCTCGAGGCGGCGTTTCAGCGGCTCGCCGCTTCGTCGTCGAACCCCGCAACCACCGGGATTGCGGCTCAGTCGCGTTTTGATTGGGGCAAGCCGAGCGGGCTCTGGTCGGTCACCGCCCGGACGATCCCCGAGAACTTCATCGCCTTCGGTACCGGGCAACTCGCCGGGGATCGCCTGCTCGATATCAGTCGCATCGCGCAAGGGCGCCGTGGAACGACGACGCTCGATGTTGCCTTCGAGCGTTCCATTCTCAACGGGGTCCTCACCACTCAGCGGCGGACGTCCTATATCCTCAGTGGCCAGCTCTCGCAGCACGTCGGCTACTCGATCAATCTCTTCGATCAAGCGCTCGGCGGCGCAACGGGGAACCAATGGAGCGGCACCGCCGGTGGGCAGCTTGCCTTTTCAGGGCGCTCGGGGTTCTTCAGTCTCTCGCAACAATTCGTTCGATTTACCACCGCGAACTCGCCTCGATCCGGCAGTTGGCAGAGCGCGCTCCAGTCGCAACTTCGCTTAGGAGCGTTCGCGCTGACGCTCTCCGACCAGGAACTTCGGACGAGCGGAGGGCTCGGCGGCGCAGGCCACCAGGGGTCGTTGAGCGCGCAACTCGGGCGAACGAGCGGGAAGACGACGATCTCCCTAAACTTTATGCGGACCCTCACGCAGGATTCCATCTCCGACGCGATCTCCCGCATTCCCACGGTCAGCGTGACGCGACAGATCTCTCCGGCGTTCTCGGTTACCGCCGCCTATGGAACGGAGTCGCTCGTCGATCGCCTGAATCCCGTCGTCGACGGCCGATCGCGCATTTTTAATATCCAATTGAACGCGCCGTTCGTCTTCGGCAGCGGAGCGCTGGTGCAAGGTCGCGTCGATCCGAAACTGCCCTCCACCATTGGTGGGCGCGTAACGCTCGATTCGGGGTCGGCAGCAACCTATCTCGCGGGTTCGGGAAGTTACGGCGTTGCGAATGCGATGGTCGTCCTCGATGGGCGTATCGTGCAGCGAACCGACCTCAATGGGAATTTCCAGTTTAGTTTCGTGACGCCCGGACAGCACCAGTTGCGCTTGGAGACCTCTTCCTTGCCGCGCGGCCTTACCGCCGACGCACCGGTGGTGACGCTCACCGTTCAAGGCGGACAGAGCGCGCAGGTAAACTTCTTGGTCGGCGATTTTGGCGGCATTGCGGGACACGTCTACGGCATCAGCCGCGACGGCGAGCGCGTGCCGCTCGCGAACGTCCTCGTACGCGTCGATAGCGGGGCGTATTCGCAGACCGATTCGAGCGGCGCCTATGGCTTCGGGCGGCTGAGCCCCGGCGAACATACCGTCTCGGTGTTGGAAAACTCGGTTCCCGCCTTCGCGACGTTCTCGAAGAGCGAACTCACGCAGAAGGTGAACGTGAATCGCGGGCAGCTCAGCCATGCCACCTTTACCGCCGAGCCGCTTGGGTCGATCTCCGGCTACGTGCTCTATGCGAAGGACGTGCCGAAGCCATACGTTCCGGGTGACGGCGCGCTCAATGCCTACGTCGTCGCCGAGCCCGGGAACGAAGCGGCGATTGCAAACGACGACGGCTCCTTCGTTCTCGACGATCTCACACCCGGAACCTACACGCTCTCGATCGATCCCGAGACCGTCGCCGACGGTTTGGGGCAGGTCAGTCCCGACCTGACGATTACGCTCGCCGCACGCGAACGCTATAAGGGCGCAATCTTCAAAATCTCGCGGAAGAAGAAGAAAGTACTCTTTACGTTCTTCGGCAACGCCGGCGCCGCCGCTCCGACGCTCGCGCCGAGCCTCCAGCTCTCCGAGCCGCGGCTCCCGCCCGGCGGCGCGGCCGAGGTGAGCGTTGCGGCACCCGCCGATGCGGCCGTTTCGGCGACCGCGTTCGGGCGGAGCGAGCGGCTGCACTACGACGCGGCTCGCAAACGGTGGATCGGCGAAATCGTCGTGCCGAAGGGGACGCGTGCAGGCCGCTTCGAGGTGCGCGCGCATGCGGCGACCGGCCGCGCTCCGCTCCCCGGGGAGCTCACGGTCGACCCGCGCCTGCCGATCGCGATACTCACCGCGAGCCCGGGCTCGGCGAAGATTGGGGAGTACGTCACCGTGCGGGCGCGCTTCCTCGCCGACGTGCGGCCCGGGGACCGAATTCTCTGGGCGGACGGGCAGAAGAGCGTGCTCGGGAAGCCGCTCGTCGGGCGACTCTATGCCTTCACCCTCAAGCTGAGCGCTCGTCCGATGGTCGGTATTTTAGTCACGGCTCACGGTCGGTTTACGGTGCGACTTCAGTAGCAATAATAAACTTTACCAAAAGCAGGGCGATAACTTTACTACCCCTTGACCCATTCATAGAAAGTTCCGGCAGCAGGCAACCGATACGATAATCGTAAAAGTTCTCGCTCCCGCCAAGGACGGCGACTTCTCGCGCATGGTGAAAGGATCATGAATACAAAACGAATTATCGCGCTTGCGTCATTCGCAGCGTTAGTTATCTCCACAGCTCCGGCTTTCGCAGCCTCCCCGACGGTCACGATCGATTGGAACACTCAAAAAATCGCTTCGATCGTTCTGACGTCGCAGTATAACGGCACGCCGCTCGGCAGCCACAATACCGGCGCCGAAACGATCTATGCCAATCTCAATACCGGAGCCGGCGTTTGTGCGGCCTCCGATACCGAGGCGGGTGCCGGCACCAGCAATGGTACGACCAATGCGGCGACCATCAACTTCGGCAGCGTCACCCCGGACTCTCTGCAATATACGGACTGCATGGAGGTGAACGCCCTGAATGCCGTCGTGCAGACCAACGATTCGCTCGGATATTCGGTCACGGAAGCGGCGACCGCCGGCTATCCGGCGAGCGGCTATCTGCTCTGCCTGTTGCCGAACGGTACCTACGCGAATAACCTCGCGGCGACCGCATCGGCGCGCGCTGCAGCTCCCTCGATCGTCAGCACCACCGCCTGCCCTGCCGGCGACTTCCCGATGAACGGCACCGGCGGCACGTTGCTCTCGGCGACCGCGGCGACAACCGGCACCAACCTCGGCGGCGACGTCGAATTGGTGATCGCTCCGAACGCACCTTCGGGCGCGCAATCGGTGACCGTTACCTACACCCTCACCACGAATTAGGGTAGGTACGATCCTTGGCGCGTCACGTTTCGTTGCGGGGACTCACCTCCCCGCAACGAAACGAGAGGGCACGATGCTGAAACTCCGATCGCTCCGCGCGTTTGCGGCACTCACGCTCCTCATCTGGCCGATCCGAGCAAGTTCGATCCAACTCGGGCTTGAGGTGACGCCGGGGAAACTCGAGGTTTCGATTCCCAGAGGCATGACGTACAACATACCGATCACGATTCACAACTCGGGGCTCAACATGACGCACGTACAGGCGACAATGGTGGACTTCACGGTGAATCAAGCCGGAAGCTACGTCTTCACCAAAGTGGGTTCGCGCGCGAACTCCCTGATGAAGTGGGCCTCGATTCGCCCGCGTGAGTTCGACATCCAACCGAACACCTCTCAGCAAGTGCAATTGACGATCCAAGTCCCGTCGAATCACGCGCTCTCGGGCGAATATGCCGGCATCGTCTTTTTCCAGACGAGGCCGGAGCGCAAGCCCGGGCAAACGGTTGCCTTCTCCGAACGTATCGCGGCGAAGATTTACGAAACGATTCCCGATACGGTGCACATCGATGGCGCGATCGTCCGCATGGCGAGTTATGCGAATCCGCTCGGCCGGATCTATCACGTGCTCTTCCAGAACACCGGTAACGCACACGTCTACATTCGCGGACAGCTGATCGTTCAAACGACGTCGGGAAAGATCGTCGACCGCGTGCCGATTCCAAGCGGAGAACTCGTCGAACGCGGTGGAACGCGTTTGCTGGAACTGCAAGGCAAGCATCTGGCGCCCGGCGAGTACGAAGCGATCGCGACGATCGATTATAACGGCAAGACCGATACCGCAGGCGGTATCAAGTTTTCGGTTCGCTAGCCCGCCTCAACGGCGCGGCGGCATGATTCGGGGTCACGGAGGATGGTAGGAACCACGAGGATGGAACGCAGAGCATCGACACGGATACGGGGGATGGGCATAGCCATCGCGATGATGGCACTATTGCCGGTCGCCGTTTTCGCGTCGACCGCCTCGACCGTCGTGACGTGGCGTACTAATGCAATCGTGAAAATGACGCTGACGCCGAATTATAATAGTGGTTTTGGAGCCGTCCCGGCGGTGATCGGCGCGCAACCCGCGCCGACGCACGGACCGAACGCCGTGCTCAATGGCGGCTCGGTCGATTTTGGAAATATCGAGGCCGGGAAAACCTATCTCTACAAATATGCGGTGGAGCTCAACGTTACCACCAATTCCGCTACCGGGTTCAATATCTACGGTGAGGGCGCCGCCGATTTCTATAATCTCACCGACGGAACGAGCGTTCCGATCTCGCAGGCGGTCTATTATCTGCCGTCGTCGGCGAGTTCGGATTCTAATACCGGCTTTTCCGCCGGCGCGCCATTCATGAAAACGAGCGGAACGGTCAGCGGCGGCGGCTACGCAACCGCGCCGACGATCGCCTATTCGGCATATCCCACTCCGGTCGCTCAGAGCCTCGCGACGACCGGTACGTATTATTACGATTACGAATTGAAGCCCCCGAGCAGTGCGACCAACGGTCAATACTTCGTTTGGATCGTCTACACGGTGGTAGCGAAATGAAACGCGCCGGTCGGGCCGCGCTCTTCGCCGGTTTTCTCGCGCTCGCGACGGTCGCCGTCGCACTCGCAACCTTTATTCAGCAGCGAGATCAAATCGCCGTGACGATCATCGTGAACGTCACCCCGGCCCCACGCATGGCCGCCTACGCACCCTCGGCGACCGGCGGCTCGCAGATTCGGGCCGCGTTCTCGATCGACACGAAGCGCACGCTCCGTGCCGGAGCGCTCTCGCTCAATAACCTGGTCGCGCAAAATCAGCAAGCGGTTCGCGTCGAGGCCTCGGTGCAACCGAATCCGCTCGGCACGTTACTCACCAGTAACCTCAATTCGGTTTCGATCAGCGCTACTGCCGGGACGACCGTCGTCGTGCCGTGCGCCTATACCGTTACCGTCGATTCGACGCAGGCGACATGGTATCTCAAAGACGGACTGTACCAAGATTTCTCCAGCACGTTTCCGGGTAAATCATTGGCAAATAATACCTATATCACGACGCCGCAGGCAACCGCCACGCCGTTCTTCGTCTATGCCGACGACGGTGGCGTGTGGTATCAGGTTGCGACGAA
Source organism: bacterium (assembly GCA_021781095.1). The sequence continues at coordinate 7,094 of JAJXXM010000175.1, read as the reverse complement.
CGGACTGAAAAAAACCTACTGCGTCGATCTTACGTTGACCATTCCGGTCAGCGTCTCCGGGGGGACGTATAGCACCAACGCGGTCTATACGCTGTATTACTGATGAACGTACGTCGCCTGCAGTCACTTGCCGTCGCAGCGATCGTCACGGCAGCCGCCGTCGCTACCGCCTTCGGACGCGGCGTGCCGGCGCGCATCGTCCCGCACCCGATCGTCACCCCGATCGGTATCCCAATCGTTCACACGCCGCCGCCGCTGCCGATTCCGCCATTGCTGCATCCGACGCCGGCCCCTACGGCGCGCCCCGGCTTTCCGCAGGCCAACTCGAACGTGCGCGCACCGGGGAGCGTCGTGCCGCTTTCGGAGCTGCCGCGCCTCCCGGTAAAGACGGAAATGAATACGTTACATCCGGGGCAGCGGAAGATTCAGGCAGCGACCGGAGCGACGGTGCTCTTGACAGCGAGTGGGAACGCGAACTGTGCGCTCACCGCCGGTGCCAATTTTACGGTCGGATGTACCGCCGTCTGGCAGTCCTCAGGGCTGACCGGCGGGGATACCTTCCAGGATTATTATATCGCGCCCAACGTCGCCGACGGTACTGCCGGTACGGCGGTCGGCGGCGGCTACGGTGCTCCCAACGGGAACGTTCACAACACGACGCTCAGCGTCGCCGGGGTCTATACCTTCGGCGTGCTCGATACGACGACCAACCGTTGGGTCGCGGTGATCTACATCAACGTCGGCGTTTCCTACGATCTCAAGATCTATCAGGATGCCTTTCATACCCAAGAGATCTATCAGTTCGCTGCGGGATCGAGCTCGGCTGCCTATATTTACGCCACGAACCTCACCCCATCGGATTTCTACGTCGTCTATATCGAATCGACGTCGATCAACCCGGTCTGTATTTTCTCGGCGCCCGTGCAATCGTCGTACGCGGCCAACGGGCTCTGTCAGCCGAACCTCTCTTCAGGGGAACAAGCTCCCGGCGGCAACCTCGCCGTTACGTGGTCGATTAGCGCGACGCAGGCGGCCGGCGCGTACTCGGTCGTCCTCTTCGACAAGACGACGAATCAGCGCGTCGCGCAGACCCAGATTTCGGTGACCGGGCCGAGCGGTGAGACGATGCTGCTCTATCCCGACGGCACGAATGCGAACCCCTCGCCGAGACCGCTTCCCGCCGCGACGCCGGGAACGGTTTTCGCCTGGGATAGCGCCAACGACCAATCGACCTCGGGAATTCGGCAGCAGATCCTCATCGCGCCGAGCTCGACCTACGAATGGACCATCTCCGATCCGACCGGCGAGACGCTCTGGACTGCGAATGCGGCGGGGAGCGGCACGGCGACCAACACCTTCCAGTTCGGGACGAATGCGCTCGGGAGTGCCTATTCGCCGGGGAGTTACGTTCCGCGAACCTTTAGCGCGCAGGCCTACGACACGGTGGCGAAAAGCGTGTACGCGGCTCAGGCGTTCACGATGGTCGGTTATTACGTCTCGACGACCTTTACGGGCGGTTCGATTACCCTCCGCATTCCGGGCGGCAGCTCGCAAACGACCAATTTAACGTTTACCAATAATTCGCCGCTACGCTTTGGTTTGGCAAATAGCGATTCGTTCGCAAAGATCGCATTCTCAACCGGATCGGACTTCACCGCAAACGGGAATAACGGATACGGCGTCGACGTCGTTCTCTCCGGGTTTACGCTCGCGCAGTGCCAGGCGACGTGCTCCTCGACCGTTACGGATTCGGCCGGCAAGACCTGGACCGTCAAGGATACCTGCGGCGTGAACGGCTCGGGGAACGACGAGTGCTACATGGAACTCGACCCGACTACCGCAAACGAATATCTCGCACCCAATGCGACCGTCACGGTCCCGAACGTCAGTTTCTCCGACGTGAACGGCGGGATTTGTCAATCGAACGCGAGTTGCCAGATGATCACGTCGGTCTTGCCCCAGCACGGAATGACGTGGTCGGTCACGACCGCGACCGACGCGTACGCTCCGGCATTTATCGCCGTCGGGAATACCGGTGGTACCGCCAGTGCCTCGCTCGCCGGGGTATATATTAACGGCGGCTACCAATCCGGCACTCCGCAAGATGTCGAGGCGCACTTTTTCAAGCCGAATACCGTCAACGCGCAGTACGAACGGAATTCGCCCTACGCCATCAATCTCAGTCGCTTTAACATCATCGCATTCAACATTAAAAATTCTTCGAACAACACCGTTTCGGAGATCGGGATTGGGTTGGTCGGCAGCTACTCGTCCTTCGGCGTGCTCGATTACTTCCAGGCCGACCCGAATCTCAATACCGACTATTGGGTGATCGATAACGGCTGTACCGGCGCCGCGCAACCGCTCCCGCGAAAATACGTTTGCTTCCAGGATTATAGCGGCGGCATAGGGCCCGGCAAGTCGCAGACCTTCTATATGGACGTCAACGCGGCCCCGGGAGGATTTCCGTTCTCCGACTGGGCGGTGCTCTCGGCGTATCCCACCGTCTATGCGTTAAGTGCGGCGGGCACCTACACCGTTCCGGTAACGAGCGCTGGGGTCAACCAAACCGTGGACAGCCTGAGTTACGCTCAATATTCGCTTAACTCGAGTTTGATGACGGCGTATTTCTCGCCGGCAACGGTCGGCGTCGGATCGACCTCCCCGGTCGACGTCGTGTTCCAAAACACGTCGCTCGGTGCCGATTCCAACCCGGACTTCGTCGATACCGTCGAGGTTGCGGCATCGAACAGTCTTTCGACATCGGGGAATCCGTCGGTCGTCTCACCCGCCGGGTGGAGTTATGTCGGTAGCCAGGCGAGCGGCTCGCAGGTCTATTGGATCTTCAGCGCATGTAATAACGTGAATATTGCCAATGCCGTGCCGCCGACCGGTACCTTGACCGCACCCGACACGCGCGCTCAGCCGGAGTGCAACACGGCGGGGCTCGCGAACGCTCTTGCACCGGGAGCGAGCTTAAAGCTGGCCTTCTCCCTGCAAAATCTCAACTCCACCGGTAACGTGCCGTTCACGATCTACGCGCACGGTGCGAACGGAAACGGATGGTCGGCCGGCAAGACGTTTCAGCTGCTCGTGAACACGGTTTCCGCAGGGGTCGGATTTACCGGAGCGGGCGGCTACCCAACAGCGACCGCCGTGGCGACGAATACCGAGCCGACGATTGGTGGAAACGCCAACTCGACCTACGGCAACGCCTACACGTATACGGTGACGAACAACAGCAGCTCCGGTTCGAACGTCAATATTACCTCGTTCCGCATTCGTATCCCGGGAACCGATGTCAATGGAGTGAATGCGACCGACAGTAACGGGAATTTCTGGAAGGTAACGGGCTCGATTCCGACGCTCTCCGGGAACGTTGACGGATGCACCGTCACCAACGCGCTCACGGCGATGGCTGCGACCGCGGCCGGAGCCGATGGTGAGATCGATATCGGCGGAGGTTCGTGTTCGTTGAAGCCCGGCGACACGATGAAGATTTCATTTACGGCGACCGGACCGCAATCCAATAGCGATTCGTACCAGTTCCAGACCTACTGCATCAATAATCTCTCCGGCTCGTGCACGCTCTCCTCCGGGACGGTCGGCGGTGCGAACTGGCTCGGCGATGACGAAGTGCAGGTGCAACTCTCGGTCGGGCTCTCCGTGATCGTCGATCCGTCGAACCCCGGCCCCGGTGGCTCGACGCCGAACGTCAGTTGCGCGCTCTGTTCCTTCTCCGGCTCGACCGCGACGCTCGGGAACTATAGCAATAATACGACCACGACGTTCGGAGATATCGTCCGTGCCAGCGTCATCATCCAATCGACAACGGCGATCACGTGGAATCTCTCCGTGCAGGCGAATAATAATCCCGTCAATAGCACGGGCTCGCCGACCAACGAATTATTGACTCAAACCGACTCGACGAATTCGTCGCAGGGGGCGGGGATTAGCTTCGACGTGCCGACCTTCACGGTCGTGCCGACGGTGACGAGCCTGCAAATCGCCAATGGAACGAGCATAACGACGCGATCCCAGCCCTACGACATTCTGCAGAACTTCGAGCTCGCGCTCGGCGCGGAAACGCTCAGCGCCCAGAGCTCGGTCATCACCTACACGCTGGTCGCGAATTAAACCCCTCGCCGCCATCTCCAACCTCGCCCGTGTTGCCGAGCTCGTCGCTCGCGAGGCGGGCGATCTGCTTCTCGCCCGAGTGGAGTCGCCGCGCGAGATCGCCGAAAAGGCGCGCCGCGCCGATATCGTTACCGATGCCGACCGTGCGAGCGAGCGGCTCATCATCGATCGCCTGCTGGCGACGACGCCGCAGGCCGCGATTCTCGCCGAGGAGTCCGGCGCGCGAACCGGCGAGAGCGGCGAGCGCTGGGTAATCGATCCGCTCGACGGGACGACGAATTACGCGCATCGCTACCCGTTCTATTGCGTCTCGATCGCGTACGAGCGCGCCGGCGTCGTCGAAATCGGCGTCGTCCACGCACCGGCGATGGGTGAAACCTTCGTAGCGATCCGGGGAGCCGGCGCATATCGCAACGGCGTGCCGATCGTCGTTTCGTCGATCGAACGGATCGGCGATGCGATGCTCTGCACCGGTTTTCATCCCGCCGATTATTCCGCGAACGCGCGCTGTTTTGCGGCGGCCTCCGAGGGCGCGCAGGCGGTACGGCGCGACGGATCGGCGGCGCTCGACCTCGCATATACGGCGATGGGGCGTTTCGATGGGTTTTGGGAGTTCGGCCTCGCGCCGTGGGACGTCGCTGCGGGAGCACTCTTGGTCACCGAGGCGGGCGGCTGCGTGAGCCGGGTCGACGGCGGCGAGCATCGCATCGACGGGCGCAGTATCCTCGCCGATAATGGGCGCCTGCACCAGGACTTGGGCGCATTGCTGCGCAAGGCGAGCGCATGATCGCACGGCGCCTCTCGCTGCTCTTTGGAATCGTCTTTCTCGCCATTGGCGGGCTCGCGTTCTTGCCGGCGGTCGCGCCGCTCGCGCCCTTCGACGCTCCCGTCGTCGTCACGCTCGACCCGCATTTTCGGCTTCTCTTCGGCCTCTTTCCGGTGAATCTCGCGCACGATGCGATTCATCTGCTCTTTGGGGTCTTCGGCGTGATCGCGGCGAGAAGCCTCGCAAGCGCGACCGGTTATTTTCGAAAGCTGTTCTGGATCTATCTGCTCGTCGCGATTCTCGGCATGATTCCGATTACCAACACGATCTTCGGGATCGCGCCGGTCTACGGATGGGACGTGGCGCTCCATCTCGGGACGGCGATCGTCGCGTGGTTCGCGGGGTACGGCCGGCTCTCGGTCGATCCGCTCGCTCCCATCACGTAAGCCCGCCGCTCGCTGCGAGAATTCTCCGCAGTGCGTACTCGATTACGCTCGCAGCGGTGGCGCGTGTAACCAGCTCCCCGTGCGAAGTTTCCATTCCGTCAGCGCGGCGCGTGCGATCCAGGCAACGATCCAAGCGAACGGAACCGAGAAGAGGCCGTAATGCAGCCGCTCGATGCCCAACCATGCGAGCGGAATCACGAGCGCGTTACAAAAGACGCCGATGCTCATCGAAAATGCCGTGTCTCCCGAGGCGCGAATCGGCGCGAGCGAGACCTGCGCGATTCCTTTGAGCGGCAGGGTGAGCATGTGGAGCGCGAGCGGTAGGGCCGCCATCGAGGCAACGGTCGCATCGAGGGTGAAGAGAAATGCGAGCGGCCACGCAAAGAGCGCGACGAGCGCCCCGGCGAGCGTCGAAAAACCCAACCCGATCCGGCGCGCGCTCGCCACGAATCGCTGCGCTCCGGCGAAATCACCCGCGCCGAGTCGTTGGCCGACGACGATCTGGGTCGTGCTCTGCATCGGGCTGGGAACGACGAAGGTTGCATCGGAGACGACGGTGAGCGCGCGGAAGCCGGAGATTGCGAGTGCGCCCAGCGGCGCGAGCATCGATACGATGGCGACGTCGGGGAGAATGAGCGTGATGAGAAAGACCGATTCGGGGAGCCCCAGCCACGCGGTGCGGAGCGCGAGCCGCAGATCGGCCTCCATGCGTGCGAAGATGCGATATTGCGGCCGGCGCGCGACGTAGACGATCGCGAAAATCGCACCGATGCTCTCGGCGAGCAGCGACGAGATGCCGATGCCGACGATCCCGAGCGGATGATGGGTGAACAACCCCAGACCGAGGATCAACAGCAACGGCACGTGTACGATGTTGATCGTCGCGAGGACGGCGATTCCGAGCTTTCGGTTTCCCGCCGCGCCGAGCGATCCGATAAGCGTCCCGTCGACCGCCATCGGAAGCAGCGCGGCGCAGCGCAAGAGCAGGTAGATGCTTGCGTCGTGCAGGCTCGCCAGGTTGCCGATCATCCCGTGCAAGACGCTGTGCCCGAAGAGTGCGGCGGCTCCGGTCGCGAGCACGGCAAAGAGGATGGGGATCGGCATTCCGGCGCGCACCGCCCGTCCGAAGCCTTCGATATCGTTCGCGCCGATTCTCTGTGCGGTGATGATGCTCGTTCCGGTCCAGAGCCCGGCCATCGCAAAGATCAGCACGAGTTGCAGCGTGACGGCGGCGGTCGCCCCGGCGAGTGCGACGACGCCGAGCGTCCCAATGGCGATCGTATCGACGATTCCCAGTAATTGATCGCCGAGCATCTGGGCGGCGAACGGCATCGAATAGCGCCGCAGCGCCGCCCCGACGTTGGTATGGTCGACGATCATGCGGAGTTCAGCTCGGGAGTTTCGACCGTATGTCGTCGAGCTCGCTGTAGAAGCGTCCGATCTCCTCGTCGGCAGTATAGAAATGGGGGCTCACGCGCAGGCCGCAACCGGGGCGATAATCGAGAAAGACGCGGCGGTCGATGAGCTCGTGATAGGCGCGCTCGGAGTGCGGAAAATCGATGCCGATCCATCCGGTCCGTTGTTCCGGGTCGAGCGGGGTGTTGACGCGCAGGCCGCGTGCGAGCGCCTCCTCGGCGATGCGCGTCGTGAGGCGAATGTTACGCTCGCGAATGCGGGCGATGCCGACCTCGGCGATCGCTGCATGCCCGTGCTGCGCGACGACGTAGCCGGGGATCGTCGGCGTG